>JAGLQP010000080.1 GCA_023136785.1 Spirochaetales bacterium | reverse complement strand
CGGTTAAGAGATGAGCTCGATCTGCCGCCACTTGCCGCCGCGGAAGCGCAGGAACATCACCAGCCCCAACCCCATGACGAATGCGATGAACACTACCCAGACGGTGACGGGATCCGCTTGGATAAATCGAATCAGGAAGATGGCTATCCCGGAGAATACCCAGTGCAGCCCGATCGACATCCGCATGACCCATCGGGTGTCGCCGGCTCCCCGCAAAGCGCCCGTGAAAACCAGCTGGGCGGAATCCGCCAACGTGTACAGTGCGGCCAGCCTGAGCATTACAACAGCTAAAGAAGTGATCTGTGCCGCATTGGCACCGAAACCGGAGGCGAACGCTCCTACCAGGTAGCGGGTGCCGAACACGAACAGAAGCGTCATGAAGCCGGAGTATACCCAGGCAACTCGCAGTGCGACGTAGGTGGAGCGCTCAGCCTCATCCCGGTTTCCGGCGCCGATGTTCTGACCCACCAGAGCGGTGGTGGCGTGACTCATCCCCAGCATGGGAATGAACGCCACAATATCCCAGTTAAAGGTGATCGTGACCGCGGCGGCCACCACGGTACCGTAGGAGTGCATGAATTGCATGAAGAGGTTGAAGGCGGTGACGCTCAAAAACATCTCGAAGCCGGCGGGAATCCCGAAGCGCAGTAGTTTTTTCATGATCTGTGGCCGAAATTTTAGGGATCTGTTGGTATTGAACTGGTCACGATTCGCCCCGCGGAGGTAGAACAGGAGCAGGATGACAAAGATCGTGGCATTGCCTGCAATAGTGCCGATGGCAGCGCCCTGGAGACCCATCTCGGGAAAGCCGAGCTTGCCAAAGATCAGCACATAGTTGGCCGGGATGTTGACCAGCATGCCCAGGATGTTTGCCAGCATCACAACCGTGGTTCGACCGACTCCAAGGAAGAATCCCGCCAGGGCATAGCGGAGGATCAGAAACACCGATCCAAAGATCAAGGTCTGGAAGTACAGGTACTCCAGTTCGATCTGCTGTGGTCCATGACCCGCCAATGCGAAGAAGTACCGCACCAGCGGTGATAGTCCAAGCAGTACCGGATAGCATGCCAATGCGATGAGGATCGATTGAAAGGTAGCTTCCCCGCACAGCTTGTAGCGCTTGGCCCCGTAGTATTGAGCTACAATCGCAGTCACATACCCCACCGTACCGATGAAGAAGGAACTAAAGCTGAACATGGTCAAACCGCCGGCCATGGAAGCCGACAGATGGAGCTCTCCCACCCTGGAGAGGAACACACGGTCCGCGAACATCATGATCGAATCCGAAGTCTGGGAAACTACCATGGGTAAGGCAATGGAGAGAAGTCTTTGTAGTGTCGTCTTGTTCGGGTTGTTCATCGGGCGGAGCTAACTATACAGATTTCCTCGTCGACTGGCGAGTGTAGGTAATTTTTTTGTTGAAAGCAAAGCTCAAGAGAAAACAAATCCATGGTCCAAGGGGATCGATCGGTTTTTCAGATGGGCCTGTGGATCAAGGGCAGAAGGTCCCTACAATCGACCTGAACGCAGGATGCCGATCAGGAACCAGATGCCCAGGATCCCGGCGGTGGCGAAGCCCGCCAGCCCGAGGATGGGTAGGCCGAAGAGCGACGGACCGATGGCTTGACGCATAGAAAACGACGAGCCTACCAGCAGACCGGAGATCACCACGGCAAAGGACAGGCGGTTCACCGATCTGTCGATCTCACGGACCCGTGGATCCAGGTCCTCAAGGTCGAGACTGAGCTTGAGTTTTCCTGTCCGGGCTTTCTTCAGCAGCTCATGGATGTCGTAGGGCAGGGAGCGCAGTAACTTGGCGGTGTCCTCGAGCAGATCGAAAATCTTCTCCGGATCGACCCACTCCTTTACGCGGTTGACCCGTACTCTCTCCACAAAGGGCCTGGCCACTCCGATGATGTCGAACTCAGGATCCAGCCGCTGCCCCAGACTCTCCACAGTTACCACGACTTTCAGAGTAAGAGCCAGATCTACAGGCAAGGCGATGCGGTAGCGGCGAATGACCGCATTCAAGTCCTGGAGAATCCTGGCAATGGACAGGTGGGCTACGGGAATGTGATGATAGTAGTTGATCAGCCGGGACAGGTCGTAGCTCAATTCGCTCCGCCGGGCCGTTTCGTCGAGAAGCTCCAGGGTGAAGAACAGCCGCATCAGCTTGTTCGGGTCTTTGTTTACAAAGGCCAGAAGCATATTGACCAGGGCCTGTTTCATCTCTTCGTCGAGGGTGCCCACCATACCGAAATCCAGTGGGACAAGCACCCCGTCGTGGCGAACGATGAAGTTGGCCGGATGAGGGTCGGCGTTGTAGACGCCATGTTCGAACACCTGGGCCAGGACATACTTGGCGCCGGTATCGGCGATCTTCTTGGTATCGAGCCCTGCGAGCTCCGTCTCGTCGGAAAGCCGGATCCCTTCGATATACTCCATGACCAGAACTCTCTCCGAACTCAATCCCCAGTGAACCTTCGGGATATGGATCCCGGTGTCGTGTTGGAAATTTTTCCGAACCAGGTCCATGGTCCGACCCTCGTAGCAAAAATCCAGTTCAAGGGTCAGAACTTTGGAGAAATGGTCCACCAGTTGCGCGGGCCTGTAGATGCGGGCTCTCGGCAGGTAGCGCTCGATCAGGCCTGCCAGGTCGGTAAGGATGGCCAGATCGGAGCGGATCAGATCTCTGATTCCGGGCCGTTGTATTTTTAGGACGATCTCCTCCCCCTCGAGGGTCACGGCTCGATGGACCTGGGCGATCGAGGCGGAGGCCAGGGGCTTGGTTTCGATTCTGCGGAACTTCTTCCGCCACTGTCCTCCCCATTCCTCCCGCAGTATCGGTTCCAATTTGGTGAATGCAAGCGGCGCGGCGGCGTACTGCAGCTTCCTCAACTCCATTGTTATCTCTTCGGGAAGCAGATCGGGGCGCAGGCTGAGCAGTTGACCGAGTTTGATGAAGGTTGGACCCAACTCTTCGAAAAGGAGCCGCAGCCGGGCGCCGAAAGGTAAACGCCGGATACGTCGCCCCTTGGCAATCTCCGTTACACGAGAGCTCAACCAGCGACGCCTTCGAAAGCCAAGCGCTTCGGTCAGCTCGGTGAAGCCGTAGAAGACAAGACGGGTGAGGATCTGGCTGGAGCGGGTGATCTTATGGATTCGGTGACGGGGATTAATAAAATTAAAAAGCATCTACCCCCTATTGTACAGCAGGCCCTACCTCACGGCAACTCAGGCGTCACGAAAGATCAAATCTCATCACTTAAGGGGCTCTCCACAATCCCTTCTTGTGTAGGACAGGCACCAGAGTCAGGGTGGATACAGCGCTCAATACCATGGCGAACCCCAGCACAACGGCCACTTGGAGATGAAGGCGTAGAGGAGAGAAGACCAGGGGAAGCAAGCCGCAAACAATAGCAAAGGCGTTGGTGACGATCGGGATGCCGGAGAACCTCAGGGCTTCCGTTGTGTAGTACTTCCTTCCCGACTTCTTGTAGTAGCGAACCAAAAACAGGAAATGGATGACGTAGTCGATCCCGACTCCAATGGCGACCGCGGTCAGTGTTACCGTCATCATGTTCAAGTTGTACCCCGAACTCTGCAGAAGGCCGTAAATACCGGCCACGGTCACACCAATCGGAATAAGGGAAGCGAGCGTGAAGGAAATCTTTCGGAAAACAATCAACAGGATCACGATCATGCCCAACACCGTGATCACCAGTGTGACCCGCTGGGTTTCGCCGACCAACTGGTTCAGTCTGGCGTAGAGTATTGGAGTACCGGTTATGATACGGATATCCTCGTTCTGGGAGGCGTAGGCGAATATCCTGCGCGTGGTTTCCGAGTCCCACTCCGTGGTTGTGCAGTAGAAGATGATTCCATCCTCGGCGATGAAATTGTCACTGACGTCCAGCATGTTGAGTAGCAGCTTGGTCATCCGGGGCGGCGGATACTCGTCCCTTCCGGTCCGCAGCTGGTATACACCTTTCAGGATATCCACAATCGAGAAGACACTGAGAACCTTGGGCAGGTCTTCCATGCTCCGTTCGAGCTCATAAATTCTCCGGATGTAGTCGGCATCGGTGAGATCCCCGTCAAGCCGGAATTCGCCGATCAGATACTGGCTGGAGCCCAGCTTCTGCTCTACAAATTCGATGTTCTTTCTGATCGAGGAACTTTTCTTGAAGTAATGGAGCGGATTCGTATAGACCGACAGAAATGGTATGGATACGATCCCCCAGAGAACAACGAGGGCAAACAACACGATAGGCAGGTACGGCTTGCGATGGAAGGGCTGCAGAAGTCTGAGGATTCTGGCCCCGAGCTCATGCGGCCTGTGCTTCACCGACAGGTTGAGCAGCGACAGCAGTGCGGGAAGAAAGAAGAAGGTAATCAGACTGGAGAATCCTACGCCGATGGAGGATAGGATTCCCAATTGCCTTACCGGCAGCATCCGCGAAGAGATCAACGAAGCGAAGCCGATGATCGTTGTTACGGCGGTCAGCAGGATCGGCACCCCCACCTGTTCCATGGTTTTGTGAATGACCATGCCGTGGTCGCTGTATCCCTCCCGGTTATCCAGGTAGTGAACGACAAAATGCAGACCGTAGGCGGATCCCAAGCCGAGGACGAATATCGGTGTGATTACGGTAACCACGTTCAGAGGCAAGCCGGTCCAGAAGATAGTCCCCAGCAGCCACAGAGCACCCAAAGCGGCTGGAAGCAGAGTGATGATGGTGTAGCGTACGCTCTTGATATTTAAATAGAATACGATAAATAGAATTAAAATCGCCATTGGCGAGAGGACAGCCACGATCCTTCTTTGGGAATCCCAGAGTGTTTCGAAGATGACCTGACTGCCGGCGAAGCGCACCTTCAACCCCGTGGGCTGCTCTATGGAGCGTAGATCGCGGAGGATTTGAAACGGTTCGGCTTGACCATCGATTCGCAGATGGATGGCTCCGGTCGTCAGATCCTCCGAAAGCATAGCCCCGACCATGCTCTGGCGCGATTCCAGCACGGGTGCGAGGGATTGGTAGGACTCGGACAGAAGTTTTTGCGAAGTCGGCACCAGCTTCGAGCTGCCCGGCAGGAATGGAGGAATGAAGCAGAGGGAGCTCGAGATTCCTTCTACACCCTTGAGTTTCTCGTAGTACGACCAAACCTCTAGTATGCTGCTTTCTGCGGTAATCTTGTCATCCGAGGACAGGATCACCTGGATCAGGTCGGCACCACCGTACTTTTCCTTCAACTCGAAAAAGGAGTCGGAGTAGCTCTCTCCGATCTGAAAAAAAGAATAGACCGACGGATCGAACTCCGCCTTAGGCAGGGAGGCGATCGCGAGCAGAGTCAGAAGGAGCACGGCGATGGCGACCCACCGTGCATTGGCCACGATAGAATTGGAGATTCGTTTCATATATTCGAGGCTTACGTATCAAGATTCTACAGTTTTTACGCGAAAAATCAACCTGTTATGTGTTTATGGGTAGATGGATTGTAAGCGCCGTTGATAACAAAACAGCCCTTGACGGGCAACACAATAACTGTTAGTTTTCTAACAGTTATTATTCGAATAACTAATTTTCTAATTGGATAGTTGGCTTACGAACACGGATTCTATAGCGGCGATAGCCCTCACCACCTTTCCCCTGTTCATGTACAAGGTGTTTCACGATTTTCACCATGAGTCGGGAGATTTCGATCTGAACAAGACCCAAATCAAGGCGCTGATGGTGATTTATTTCGAGAACTCACCTTACATGACCAAGGTCTGCTATCACATGAATATGGAAAAAGGCTCCTTGACTCCGGTTATCGACAGCCTGATCGAGATGGAACTGGTCCAGCGCAGCCGGAATCCGGATGATCGCCGCAAGCTAAACCTCAACCTCACTGACCGGGGGCGAAAGCTCGTTCTCGAAAATCTGCATCGTGCTCATGAACACATCTTGGATAAAATGAAACACCTCCAAAAAGACGAGCGGCAGCGATTCGAGAAAGCCTTGTTGGATCTACACGAAATCACACTGAAACTGTAGGAGTAGCAACCCCGTGAAAGAAATGCAACGAGACAGAATGCTCGGCAATGAAAGTATAGGTAAGCTATTGGCCAGAATGTCAGTTCCTGCCGCCCTGGCGATGCTGGTGATGGCTCTGTACAACGTGGTCGACACGATCTTTATCGGCCGGGGCGTTGGAACGGACGCCATCGGCGGTCTGACAATCGCCTTCCCCTTCCAAATCATCGTCATGGCCTTTGCCGGGATGATAGGCTTTGGAACCGCCTCTGTAGTTTCCAGAAGCCTGGGGGCCGGAAACCGTGAGCGCGCCTACACGGCTGCGGGCAACGCCTTTACCATTTCTGTCGGTTTTGGCTTACTGGTGACGGTTGTAGGCTATGCGCTGCTCGATCCGATTCTGAGGTTGTTTGGAGCTACTCCGGTGCTGTTAGGGTATGCCAGGGAGTATCTATCGGTGATTCTTATGGGCAGCGTATTCATAACCTTCTCCATGGCCACGAACAACATTGTCCGCGCCGAAGGAAGAGCCACGGTGGCCATGGTCACCATGGTATTGGGAGCCGTGGCCAATATTATCCTCGATCCGATATTTATCTTCGGATTCAACCTGGGTATCCGAGGAGCCGCTCTGGCTACGGTGATCTCCCAGTTCCTCTCCTTCGCCTTTCTTCTATTCTTCTTTCTCAGCGGCAAAAGTTCGTTGAAGATCCGTTTGCCCCACCTGAAGCCCGTGGGCAGCGTGTTGAAAGAGGTGTTTGCCCTGGGTGTTCCGACCTTCATCCGCCAAAGTGGGATGAGCCTCGTTCTGATCCTTGTAAACAACCTCCTCGGGCATTACGGAGGAGATATATACATCTCGGTGTTTGGGGTTATCTTCAGAATCCTTCACTTCGTGCTGATGCCCCTGATGGGCCTGGTGCAGGGGTTTCAACCGATCATCGGATACAACTACGGGGCCGGAAATATCGATAGGGTGAAGCATACCCTCAGGCTGACGATTCTTGTCTCCATGACCGTTGCCGCTCTCGGATTTCTCATCCTTTCTCTGATCCCGGGTCCGATATTCCGGATATTCTCCAAAGATCTGGACCTCATCACCACAGGTATGCCGGTGCTGAGAGTCGTCGTCCTGATCGTTCCCTTCATCGGTATCCAGATGATCGGTGCCTCGTACTTCCAGGCTATCGGCAAGGCGAGACCTGCCTTCTTCCTCGGTCTGTCCCGGCAGTTTATCTTCCTGCTACCGATGATGATCGTCCTGCCGCTGCTTTTCGGCCTTTGGGGTGTGTTCGTCGCCTTTCCGGCGGCGGATTTCTTCTCTACACTGATGACGGGGCTCTGGTTGTGGAAAGATGTACGCTCCCTATCCGCTCTCTCCCCGAACAGGCCGCGAGGAAAGGGCAGGGAGGAGGCCGAAAAGAAAGCTGTACCCATCCTGGGCCAGTAGCCGTTTCAAGCCTGTACGCGCCTCAAATCGGTTTGGGCGAAATCATCCCCTTTGAAGAGCGGCGCCTCGCCGGAGTATTTCGCTAAAGCGTAGCTGCGACAGGGCGGATTATTCTGCTACAATAGCAGTGCAACACTGAGACAAGAAAGGCGGGTTTCATGAAAGGCACCTTCGGCAAGCTGTTAACAATCGATCTTACGGCCAAAAGTACCCGGAGCGAAGAGATCCCGGACCATGTGTT
>JAGLQP010000008.1 GCA_023136785.1 Spirochaetales bacterium | reverse complement strand
GCCAGCTGCATGCAGTAGATCGAATCGTGGGCGTTGGCCGCTACCGAACGTACCAGATAGCTGGGATCGATATACTTGACGTTAATATACAGATCCGTCTGCTCTTTGAAAAATTTTTTAATCTTTGTCTTGAGAAAGATGCCGATGTCTCCCAGCAATGGATTCCCCGAATCGTCTTGCCGGTCGCCTCCGGCCTCCACATAGCGCTGGCCCGCTCCCTCCGCCACGATGATGACGGCGTGCTCCCGGTCGCGAAGCCGCTTCTCGAGGGATGTGAACAATCCTTTGGGGCCCTCCAGATCGAAGGGCACTTCCGGGATCAGTACGTAGTTGACCTCGTTCAAAGCCAGAGCGGAATTGGCGGCGATGAACCCCGACATCCTGCCCATCACCTTCACGATACCCACGCCGTAGGGTGCGCCTCTGGCCTCGGTGTGGGCGCAGCGGATCGTCTCCGCGGCAATGGAGAAGGCCGTTTCCAGTCCGAAGGTCTTTTTCACGAAAGCGATGTCGTTGTCGATCGTCTTGGGAATGCCGATGACCCCGATTTTCAGATTTCGACGCATGATCTCCCGATAGATCTCCTCGGCGCCTCTCAAGGTGCCGTCGCCGCCGATCGTGGACAGGAGGCAGATGTTCATCCGTTCCAGACAATCCACGATTTCCCCGACATCCTGGGGGCCTCGGGATGAAGCCAGAATGCTGCCCCCCTTTTCATGGATGTCCTCCACCTCCTGGGGCGTGAGCATCAGCGCCTCGTGCCCGTATTTCGGAATGAAGCCCTGGAAGCCGTACTTGATGCCGTAGATCGTGCGAACTCCGTAGCGGTAGTGAAGCTCCATCACCAGGGAGCGAATCACGTTGTTGATGCCCGGGCAAAGACCTCCGCAAGTCACGATGGCCACACGGGTTTTTGCAGGGTCGAAGTAGATCTTGTCCCGCGGACCGGCCTTTTCGAAGGCCGGGATCTGCTCGCCCCTCTCGATCACTTCGAGGATCTTGTCGCGATCCAACTCGTAGAGCACACTCTCCGAGTCGGCGCAGTAATTGACGATGTTGTCCCCGTACTCTGTAGACAGGCCCAGCGGAGAAGGTATGGTCGCTGCCCCCAGGCTGTCAATCTGGAGATCTTCTACCGTGAAATCTATACCTTCCATACCGGTGTCAAGCCCATCTTTTCCTTGACTTCGAGAATCGTCTGGCCGCTGACCTTTCGACAGGCCTCGGCATTTCTGTCGAGAATGTTGCGGATCTCCTTCTTTTTCCCGGACAAGTCGTGATAGCGTTCCCGGATCGGATCGAGAACCTGCATCAAGTTGTCGAGGAGCTTTCTCTTGCAGTCCAGACACCCGATCCCGGCGGTTCGACAGCCGTGGGCGATGTAACGCGTGAGCTCGGGCTCGGGGGTGACCACCTGGTGATACGAATAGATGTTGCACTTCTCCGGTGTTCCCGGGTCGCTGCGCTTGACCCGAGCGGGATCGGTCGGCGCCGGGGCCAGCTTGTTCCAAATCTCCTCACGGCTCTCCAGGATGCCGATAAAGTTGCCCTTGCTCTTGCTCATCTTGGCGGAGCCGTCGATCCCCATGATCCGAGGGTTCGCTGTCAACTCAGCCTGGCATTCGGGAAAGGTATCCCCGTAGCGGGCGTTGAAGCGGCGGGCGACCTCCCGGGTGAACTCCACATGCTGGACCTGGTCTTCTCCGACAGGAACGATCTCCCCTTTGTAGATCAGGATATCCGCGGCTTGAAGCACCGGATAGTCGAGCAGGCCCACGTTGACGTTTTTTCGGTGTTGGCCGGCCTTGTCTTTGAACTGGGTCATCCGTTCCAACTCCCCCAAGGGGGTGATGGAGTTGAAAGTCCAGGTAAGCTCGGCGTGACCCGGAACTTCCGACTGGATAAACAGAATTGTCCTTTCCAGATTGATGCCGCAGGCGAACAGACCCAAGGCCAGGTCGAACACATTCTTACGCATGTCTTCGGGGTCGTAGGCAATGGTGATGGCATGAAGATCGACTATGGAGATATAGGATTTATATTTGTGCTGCAGCTCGACCCAATTTCGAATCGCTCCGTAGTAGTTCCCGATATGGAGCAAACCGGTCGGCTGAATGCCTGTAAAGAGGACCTTCACATAACTCTCCTGCTGTGGTACTAGTGACCTGGGGTCGAAGACGTACTATATGTAAAGGGAAGTACCGGGAATGTCAAGCTATCGGTCGAAACCGAGAAAGATCGCCGTGGCTGAAGGACGGGCTATGGTCAGGGTACGCAAGATCAAGACCCGGGATCTGGCCACGATCGGTGTGTGCCCGGCCTGCTGGAACATCAAGGAACGCCGGCGGGACCTGCTCATCCAGCTGAAGAAGATCGACCTCGAGGTGGTCCACAGAGACGATCTGTTGGAGGGCGTGTATCGACCGGGCCGAAAACATGCCCCCGGCTGTCGCCACGCCTCCCTGCATCCAGACCCGTGGAAACGCTTCGAGTCCCAGATCAAGAGATACAAGAGGTAGCCTGCTCTTTCAGGCGGTTAGATCCTCACCACATGTAGTGAAGCTTTATTCGTCCAGAAAATGTGCATATCTGCACATTTTTCCCTGGAAAAAATGGACAATGATCCGGTAATCAAATAAGATTCATCTGTATGAATAGAGATATTGAAGTAGAACTGAAGCGGTGGAAGATTTCTTCTCGGCGAAAACCCCTTATCATTCAGGGCGCGCGCCAGGTAGGTAAGACCTACACAATAAAATCCTTCGGAAACACAGCATACGAAGATATAGCATATTTTAACTTTAGCAGCTCCCAAATTATTCGGCACTTCCCACTCTATGCCGTGGCAAACTCGCCTCGCTTCCTGAACTAGTCCGCACCGATTCGATTGAAGCCTTATTCTTCTTCCCTGGGGGAGGAACGTAGCGCTGTCTTGAGCTCCCGTTGCGATCGATTCTTAAAATACTCGAAGAGCTTGTGATGGCCGCCGGTTTCAAAGGACTTGAACTGCAGCCCTATGTCTTCGCCGTTTCGCGTGATCCTGGCCGCTACCGCTATCTGCTCATCCTCCACTCGCAAGGTGCAGTGTTGAAGCTGGTCGTCTCGGCGTAGATCCGCGGTCAGGGAGGGATCGTGGGGTCGGAAACTCGCTCCCTTGATCGATATTTCAGCAAGGGATCCGGTCACGACGGCCAAGGTCCGGGGATGGCTGAAAATGAGCTTGAGCTTATCCGCCTCGGTGGGGATCAGACGATGAAATCTGCGTTTGTCTTTCAGCGACCTGTAGCGTCTGTACAGCTCTTCCAACCGCTGCATCTGCTGCTTCTCCGTCAGATTGGCGTCGATGATCCCGTTGGCGCCTAGGAATGTGGCTTTGGCAGCCTCTTCGAAGGGGGGATCTTTGGCGAGTATGACAAATACGGCCTGCTCTTTGGAGAGTTTCTCCCGCAGGAGCTTCAGGGTCGGTTTCCAGTGCCGTGGGAAATCGACGGCATTGAACACGAGCAAATCCGGTTCCAGTTCATCGATGTTGTCTATGACCTTTACCGGATCACTGAAATAGACGATTTCAAAGCCGATGGGATTGAGGTGATAGGCAATTAGGTCTTTAAGATCTTCCCGCTGGGCGACGACCAGCAGCTTCATTCATTCCGTTCCCAGGTTGACGATTTCGTAGTCCGTAACCAACCATATTATATCACGTCTTTCCAGGAAATAGGTATACCTTTTTACTTCGACGTAGTCCCGGTATTGGAATTTTTCGATCACCGTGACCCGGCCTTCGAAGGGGGTATAGCTGGTTTGAACGATTTCATAAGTCGCCGGGATCACGAGGATATCGATATCCACGGTCTCCGATCGCAGCTGTGCCTTGTACCGATCGAGTACGGCCCGACGGTTCTCCTCTGACATCCGGCGATAGGACCGAGCGCGTCCTGGTTCTTTAAGGTACAGACTCTCCAGATCGAGATAGAGAAAGAACTTTTCCCACTGACTCTTCTGACGAGCGCCGAGCATGTAATCCACGACTTCGTCCGGTGGCAGGGGCTGCCTCCGGATGAGTTTCCCCGTCTCCGCTTCTATCATGGCCCGCTCTTCTTCAAAGACGATTGCCGGACGGATATTGAGAGTCAGGACGTTGGAGCGGATCGCCCCGCTGGGGCCGCGGAGGTTCAGCTCCGGATGGAACACGGATTGAACCGCGTACAGGCCGGCCTTCGGGATTTCAATAAACTCATCCAGGGAGACCACGACACCGTACTTTTCCCCCGGTTCAAGACTGATCTCCCTGTAGAGCACGGGCTGATTGGCGGTGCGGGACCTGGTGAACTCTTGAGAGTGGTCCAGCAGGATGTTCGTCGGGGTAGTCACCTCAAAATCGAAATTGAACATACGATTCTCCGCCATCTTGAATCGAAAGGTCTGGCTGGAGTTGTTTGTCAGAACAGCTTCCAGAGAAACGGGGTGCTCACTATCACCCAAATAGTAGATACGCTTTTCGTAGAAGCGGATGTGAAAATCCACTCCCTCCGCATCGGCGGAAAAACTCTCCTGAGCGATCAAAACAAGCAGCAGGAGGAAAACAATTCGCTTCATTGGTACCACTCGATAATACTCCCTCGTTCCCTTATTATCTTCGGTAAATCCCATGATATATTTATTACGATTAAGACTTACCCGCATACCCGATTCAGCTGGACTTGAGCTCCTATACTTGACAAAGAGCGGTGAGAGAACTAGACAAGAGAGAGTGCGAACGAACATGGAAGGTGTACGCCTGAGCATCGATTCCTTTACAGATTATCTTTCCGAAAGCCTAAGCTCCTACACGCCCTCAAACGAACTGCGCCGGCGGGTTCGGGAAGAGCTGTTCCCGGTCGAGGTGGAAGGTGTGCAGGGTGGGTTTATCGCCTTCCTTGCGGCCACACTGTCTCGAGAGGTGCAGGGCTGTACCGTCCTCGTAGTGCCGACGGAACAGGAGGCCGGAGAAATCTACGCGGATCTGGAATTGTTCGCCCAGGAGGTCCTGTCCTTCCCCTGGTGGGGAACCCTTCCCTACGGGCAGGGGCACCCGTTGCCGGCTGTGCACGGACAGCGAACCTACGTGCTCAACCGGCTCCAGGATGGGGATCGGGCCCTGATAGTGACCTCCCTGCGGGCTTTGCTCAATCCCGTTCCCGATCCGAAGGAGTTCGAGGGCAGAGGCATCGCGTTAACTGTTGGGGACACCATCGATACCGTCCCGTTGGCTGAAAGGCTCTCCGCTTTGGGCTATCTGCGGGTTCCCCGGGTCAGTCTGCGGGGTGAGTTTGCCGTCCGGGGAGAGGTGGTGGATGTTTACTCCTACGGCAGCGACGCGGGCTTGAGGATCATCTTCGATTTCGACAAAATCACTCAGATCCGCTATTTTGAGCCCTTCACGCAGGCATCGGTGTCGGACAGGCAGAGAGCATTGATACCGCCGACCCGGGAGGTGATCTTTGACGAGGAAGCCCTGCAGCGGTTGCGGATGAACCTCGGGAAGAGCTGCCCCGGGTCAACCGAGGCGGACATCGAGCAGTTCCTGGAGCAACTTCGCCTGAATCCCGATACAGCCGGCAGCGAGTACCTCTTTCCACTCTGTTCCGAGGAGCGGTGTTCCCTTCTGGACTACCTGCCCGTAGGTTCGCTCCTCCTCACGGTTGACTCGGAAGGACTTCACGGGGGCTCGGCGAGCTTGCGTCGGGAGTATCTCGAGTTGTACAGGAAAAGCGGCGCCGCCCAGGACGGGGGGAAGCGGGACAGCTGCCGCCCGCCACCCCGACAAATACTGCTCGATTATTCCACCCAGGTAACATCCTTCAACCGAATCGTAAACCTGCACTCGCTCAAAGGGGGCGGGGAGGGAAGCGGCCGGGTGCAGATGGGCTGCGATCCTCCCCGCTCGTTCTTCGGCAACCTCGGTTTCTTCAAAGAGGAGCTGCAGAACCTGCTCGATATCGGGTACTCGGTTTTCGTATTCGCGGAGTACGCTCATCAGGCGCAGCGGCTGGGCCACCTCTTCAAAGACCTGGAGGTGACGGTGCTGCCCCAGGGCATCTCCCAAGGCTTCTCTCTGCCCGCCCTGCAGATCCTGGTTATAGAGGAGAATGAAATATTTGGTCGCAAACGGCGTATTCCCCGCTCCGTGGCCACGGCAAAGAGTCGGGCCATCGACTCCTTTGTGGATTTGAGCCCGGGAGACTACGTTGTTCATCTGCAGTACGGAATCGGGCAGTTCAACGGGATTGAACGGATCAAGGCGGCGGGCCACGAGCGTGACTATATCTGTCTGGAGTACGACGACGGCGAGAAGGTCTTTCTGCCGATCGAGCAGGTCAACCTGATTCAAGCGTACATCGGTCATGAGGGCAAACGTCCCAAGCTCGATAAATTGGGAGGTAGGGGCTGGCAGAGAAAGAAGGAGCGGGTGCGGCGCTCGGTGGAGGAGATGGCGAAACGGCTGGTGTCGCTGTACTCGGCGCGCAGTACGGTCAAGGGATTCGTCTTTCCTCCGGACACGGATTGGCAGAGCGAGTTCGAAGCGCGTTTTCCCTACCAGGAAACGGAAGATCAGCTCCGGGCCATCGAGGAGGTCAAGACCGATATGGAGGGTCCCCGGCCGATGGATCGACTGATCTGCGGCGACGTGGGCTACGGCAAGACCGAGGTCGCCCTGCGTTCGGCTTTCAAGGCGGTGATGGGGGGCAAGCAGGTCGCTTTCCTGGCCCCCACGACGATTCTGGCCGAGCAGCACTTCGAGACTTTCCGGGAGCGTTTTACAGGTTATCCCGTTTCAATAGAAATGCTCTCCCGTTTCATCAAGCCGGCACGGCAGAAGCGTATCCTCGGTTCCTTGACCGAAGGAGGTACGGATATCGTGATCGGTACGCATCGGCTTCTGCAGCGGGATGTTCAGCTGAAGAATCTCGGCTTGATGATCGTGGACGAGGAACAACGCTTCGGCGTCAAGGACAAAGAGCGGCTGAAGGAACTGAAGACCTCTGTGGATTGCCTCACCCTGACCGCCACACCCATTCCCAGGACATTGCATATGGCGCTGATGAAGATACGGGACATGTCGATCATCAACACGCCGCCTCAAAACCGCTACCCGATCGAGACCTTCATCCAGGAGTTCGACGAGGTGCTCATCACCCGAGCCGTTCGGCAGGAGATCGACCGGGGCGGCCAGGTATATTACCTCCATAACCGGGTGCAGACGATCCCCCGGGTGGAAAGCTTCCTGACCCGTCTGATCCCGGAAGTTCATATCGCCATTGCCCACGGCCAGATGCGGGGAGAGGAGCTGGAAGATGTCATGCACCGCTTTATCCGCCAGGATGTTCAGGTGCTTCTGTCGACTACGATCATTGAAAACGGCCTGGACATTCCGAACGTCAATACCATCATCATCGACAGAGCCGATATGTTTGGTATCTCCCAGTTGTACCAGTTGCGGGGTAGAGTGGGGCGCTCCGATACGCCCGCCTATGCCTACCTGTTCTATCCCAAGGGACGGATCGTGAGCGAGCTGGCCATGAAGCGGCTGCGAATCATCAGCGATTTCACGGAGCTCGGATCCGGATTCAAGATCGCCCTGAAGGATCTGGAGATACGGGGTGCGGGAAACCTCCTCGGTCGGGAGCAGCACGGGGATATCCTGGCTGTCGGGATGGATATGTACCTACGCCTCCTGGATGTGGCGATCGGCGAGCTCAAAGTCGACGATGTTGCCAAGAAGGAAGAGCCGCCGGAGGTATACCTGGAGCTGCAATACTCAGGCTACATTCCCGACACCTACATGCCCGAGCCGATGGAAAAGATGGAGATGTACAAGAGAATCTCCTCGGTGATCGGCTACGAGGAGCTGGATGCCCTGCAGAGGGAGGTGGAGGACCGCTTTGGTCCTATGCCGGAAGATGTGCGAAGCCTGTTCGCCATCGCCGAGATTCGGATCATCTGCCGTCGTCTGTACGTCTCCTCTCTGAAGGAGAGGGACGGACGGGCGATCGTGGAGTTTTCAAAGCTGGCTCAGATTTCCGTGGACCGGGTGATGACCCTGATCAAGGAGAGCGGCGGAAGCGTCTCTCTGGAACCAAAGAGCCCGAACTGTCTGATCATCAAGACCGGCCGGGTCGGGCTCAAGGAGAAATCCGAGTTCATCAGCGACCGGTTGTCCCGGCTCCTGTAAGCCCCCCCGAAGTCTCTATCGTTCGTGCACAGGGACGTACTCCTTGTTGTGGAGCACGCTGCGGTAGGCGGGCCGGATGATCCGGCCGCCGGAAATCATCTCCTCGATACGATGCGCGCACCATCCGGCAATGCGGGCGAGACAGAAGATCGGAGTGAAGAGCTCTTTCGGGATATCCAGCATGCCGTAGACGAAGCCGGAGTAGAAGTCGACATTCGCCGAAACCACCTTGTCGGAGTTTTTCTCCTTCTTGAACACTCCGGGAGAGAGACGGGCGACCCGGTCGGACAGATCGAATTCCTCGCTCCGGCCTTTGGCCTCGGCCAGTTCCTTGGCCTTGGCTTTTAACAGAACCGCCCTGGGATCCGACAGTGTGTACACTGCGTGGCCGATCCCATAGATGAGACCTTTGCCGTCGAAGGTCTCTTTGCGCAGGATCTTGGCAAGATAACCGGACAACTCCTCCTCATCCTGCCAATCCTTGACGTGGTCCTTGATATCCGCCATCATCTCCATCACTTTGAGGTTGGCCCCGCCGTGGAGGGGCCCCTTTAGGGAGCCCACCGCCGCAGCGATGGCCGAGTAAGTATCGGTGCCGGTAGAGCTGACCACGTGGGTGGTAAAGGTGGAGTTGTTCCCCCCACCGTGTTCGGCATGAAGGACCAGGGCCAGATCCAGGGTTTCCGCTTCCAGGCGGCTGTATTTGCTGTCCGGCCGAATCAAATGCAGCAGATTTTCTGCCGTGCAGAGGTCTTTCTGGGGATGATGAATGAACAGACTCTTGCCGTCGAAGTAGTGGCTCTTGGCCTGGTACCCGTAGGCCACCATGGTGGGAAAGCGGGCGATCAGCTCGATACTCTGGCGCAGAACGTTCGTTAGATTGAGGTCGTCGGGATTGGGATCGTAGGAGTAGCAAACCAGGACGCTGCGGGCCAGCTTGTTTACGATTTCCCGGCTCGGGGCTTTGAGAATCATGTTTTCCGTGAAACCGTTCGGAAGCGCCCTGTTTTCTCCCAGTAAAGACTTGAACTGATCGAGCTGCTGTTGGGTGGGCAGAGTACCGAACAGAAGGAGATAGCAAACCTCTTCAAAGCCGTAGCGCTTCTCCGTCTGGAATCCATTCGTAATGTCATGGACGTTGATGCCCCGGTACTCGAGTCTGCCGTCTACAGGTACGATTTCTCCCTCGTCGATGATGTAGCCGTGCACGTCCCCGATCTCTGTCAGGCCGACGAGCACTCCGGTGCCGTCCTCATTACGCAGACCCCGCTTCACAGAATATTTCTGGTACAGATCGAGGGGGATGCGGTTCATCTTCTCCGCGCTGCGGGTAAGCTCATCGAGCAGCATGGTATCGATCTTGAGATCGAGTTTCTCATTGTGATTCATACGGTGATCCTTGACGCAAATGACTTATGTATATAAAAAGACCAGGTTGTATTTTTATACGATTGCCGGGAAGTATAGCGAAAATGCGGAATTGATACAATACCGAGTACGCTTCGGCTCAGGAGTTATTCGTCCTGCATGGGATCGTCGGTTTCGCTCCCTGCACCTTTTGCGCTATCTGCGCCTTTTGTGCTCCCGGCACAGCTGTCGCAGGTATTGGCATCGAAAAACAGCAGGCGTTTACTCGACAGTCTCTGACCGCACTGCCGGCAGTTCAAGCGGAACGGCAGGACATGCTCCCTCTTCACATACCCGAGCAGGATCACCGCTGCCGCTAGAGGGAATATCAGTACCTCTGGAAGATTGAAGTTCACGATCAGGATTGTGCCCACCATGAAGACCAAGATCAGGATTCCAAGATACAGGGTTGCCATCCGCTTTTTTTGCGCATGCTGTTGATATCGCCGCTGAAACATGTTCAACGCCATGACAGCCAACAGCAGGTAGAAGATGTTATTTGCGAGAAACAGCGTGATCGAGTGAAGAGAATCGCCGGTTTGTATCATGCGTGTGCAAACTTTTTTCTGTATTCGGGGATTTCAATCATCGGTGGTCGTTCCTCCTCGATGATCTTCAAAGGGATCTCTTCGAACAAGTTATTGTTCACCTGGAATTGGCGAAGGGTTGTGCTCAGTTCCGGCAGGTTGCTTAGGATTCCCAATGCTTCCACTCGCTTGAGAAAGGTTTGCAGGATTCCGAAAGCCATCTTTCCCAGATCGCGGGTGTGCTGATTTCGGTGCACTCTCCTGTCCAGGTCTGTTTGGGCGATTGCCTGCAAACCCCAGCGATGATACACATCGATCAGGTGGGAGGTCTCCACCCCATAGCCGATGGGGAAGGGGATCTTGTCCAGCACCTGGCGGCGAACCGCATACTCTCCCGACAGAGGTTGGATCAAGGCGGTGAGCTCCGGGAAGAACAGAGAGAACAACGGTCTGATCAGGATCTCCGTGACCCT
Source organism: Spirochaetales bacterium (assembly GCA_023136785.1). Taxonomy (GTDB): domain Bacteria; phylum Spirochaetota; class Spirochaetia; order SZUA-6; family DRHE01; genus JAFGQJ01. The sequence goes on along the minus strand of JAGLQP010000008.1, from coordinate 5,327 downwards.
TCCTCCTCCAGACGGCCTTGATCCTTGCGAAGAGGCGAGAGGCCTGTCGTAGAAAGCCTTGACGTAGTGAATCTCCGGTCTGTAGATCAGCGGTGCAACCAGCCCGTAGACGAAACGGGGATGGATGTTCTTGATATCCGCATCGATATACACGAGGATATCCCCCTCGAGCTGATAGATCGCCTTCCAGAGATTCTCCCCCTTGCCCCGTTTCTCGCCATATTTTTTGAGGATGTCCTTCGAGAGAAAAACTTGGGCTCCGAAAGCGGAGGCCACCTCGCGGGTCTGGTCGGAGGAATCCGAATCAATCACGGCGATCTCATCCAGAAGGGGATATCGCTGCATGAGCTCGCTCTTGAAGATAACGATCTCCTTTCCGATCGTCTTCTCCTCGTTCAACGTGGGGATGCATAGGGAAATCTTGAGGTCTTGTTTTTGTTTCTCCTCAACCAGTGCGTTCAGATCCCAAAAGGCCGAATGGTGAAAGGTGTTGGATTTCAACCAGGACTCAATTTTCACTGCAAAACCCTCTGTCGATGGCCAGCAGCACACCAGTCAGCTGGGCGAGGCCTGTGAATATGGGTTCTATGATTATCTCTTCCTCTGGTGTGTTCTGACGTTCCCCATAGGTTATCCCGATCGTAATTGCTGGAATATCATAGCCGATGAAGGCGGACAGCTCGGAGGTGCTTGGGGACTTGCGGGGTTGGATATCAAGGGCACTCATGATCCGCCGGGTAGCCCTGGCCAGGGGATGCCGGTAGTGAATGCCGCCGGGCCTTCGACGGGCGAACACATCGAGGCTGATGTCGGCGCCCGTCTGTGAGGAAACATCGGAGATGATGGCTTCCATCTGGTGGAAGATCTCCTCACCGATCTGCTCGCTCTCGGTGCGGATCTCGAAACGGAGCACCGCGTTGGTGGCGATCGTATTGTAGGCCTGGCCGCCCATAATCGAGCCCAGCACGATCGTGCTTCGAGGACGGCGGGGTAAACGGATCTCTTGGATTTGATTGATCACTTCGTTGATCGTTACGATAGCCCCAGTGGCGCCGAAACGGGTCCAATCGTACTCCTCCGGTACCGTGCAGACGATCTCGCCTCGGTACATGCCGATGGAATCGTGGCTCAACTGGCCCAGGGGAAAGCCTTCGACGCCGATTCCGACGGAAATGGGGATCTCCGTGTTGGAGAGAAAGAAGCGCAAACCCTCCAGGTCTCCCCGGCCCAAACTTCGAGATGCTCCCATCAGCACCAGGTTGGACTGCAGCTCGAGGTCCAGAAGCTCGAGCAGTATCGGCAGGGTTACCACCACCGCCACCCCGAGGGCGTTGTCTCCCACACCGGGCCCGGTGGCGGACTGGGGACGAAGAGTGATCGTATGATCCAAACTGAGGGGATGCACCGTGTCGACACGGGCCACCACGAGGATATTCTGTTCCCCGGTTGTACCGGGAAGGATGCCTAGAGCGTTGCCCATCTCGTCGGCCGAGGCGTTGTGAAGACCCGCCTCAACGAAACGGTTTTGGATGAACTCTACCCGCCTGTCCTCCTCGAAGGTGGGCGACGGGATCTCGCCGATCATCACCAGATTGGCCAGCAGGATTTCCCGCAGAGCCTGACTGGCTTCCTTGATGAAGGGAAGCATGGTCAGGATCTCCTCGAAGCTGTCCGCCACTCTGTTTTCTTGTTCGCTGCTTACATCCGCCATGATCAGTACTATTCTATTTCTGAATCCTCCTCGGGTTCAAGGGTCTCTTTCACCACTGCGGTGGCCGTCGGGCTGGTTGTTCTTCGACGGATTATTCCTGGTCGTAGAGGAGCCGTAGATGCTCGATTTTCAAGAATTGCTTTAGGACACCTTCCTGAATGCTCCCGCCCGGATCCCCACCGCCACTGGGCTCGACGGGGGATGCGGGGCCTGTTCCGAAGGATGCGGTTAGCTTGCGAAATCTCTCTGCATAGGCGGCGGCACCGAAACGTCGCTGCACTTCAAAGCGCAGCTCGTTGCCCCAACCGGTTTCCCTGCCATCGTGCGCTGTTGAAGAGGATAGCAGAGTCCCGATCTCCGAAAGAGTGGATCTGTTCTCATGCCGGCAGATTCCCGCCTTTTCGCTGCCGGCGAGCTCCCTGAGGAATCTGTCTTGCTCTGCGACGGGAAGGTAGGAGAAATCCACCAGGTCGTCCTGCACCAGAGTCTCGGCGCTGTTCAGCAGACGTTGTTCCTCTTCCTCCGGCAGCAGATCGGACAGTGACAGTATCTTGCGCCGGTAGGCATTCCGTAGAGACGGTCCTTCGGCGAAGGGCACGAGGATCCTGTCGTAAAAGCAGGCGGGATACTCTGCAAACAGACCCTTCAAGCCCTCCAGGATATCCAAGTCCCTTGCCGCCAGAGGCAGCGACCACAGCAGTGAGTTGATAAACAAGTAGCCAAAGCCCTCCTGGACGGAGGTTGACAGGACCAGATCGCTGCCGGCCACCAGATCTTCAAAGCTCAAATTCTGCCGTTTCAAGGCAGCCCCGATTCCCCACAGTCCGGGGCAGAGCCCATCGGCGAAAATTTTCTCTACGATATCGGAGTAGGGTTTCTCCGCGGCCGAAACTCCGGGCAGGGTAATCAGGATATTTGCCGGAGCCTCGAGGAGCAGGCAGAGGAGGACAGCTTCCATGGCGTTCTTGCGCCGGATCGTTCGAATCGGGTAGAGCAGGAGGGGAGCCTGCGGGTCGTAGCGGGGAAAGGACTTTCCGAACAGCCTCTTCAGGGTGTTCCGTACCGAGTTTTGCTGTTCAGGGACCCGGTCTTGGAAGACGGGGTTTTCAAGCAGAAACACCCCCTGCGCCGGGACGCCCCCCTGGATAAGAATGTTACGGTCCCGCTGGTTGAGAACCGCATATCGAACCCACGGGCTCACGGGGTAGGGATCCAGGGATAGGGTGTTGAGAAGGCACCTTAAATTCTGGAATCGTCCGCACTCGGGAAAATCGTGGATCTGCAGGATGATGCGTTGGGGTTCTCCGGAATGGATGATTTGAAGCAGAGCCTGTGTAAAAACGGCATTCTTACCCAGATGGTAGTTGTGAACCCACCAGAGCGAATCATCGGAGCCGAAGGAGGCGAGTAGTTGCTGGGCCAGTTTTCCTGCTTCCTCGGCTGTCTCTTTTTTGTCTCCCTTGCCCGGGTCCCGATAATCGATCTCAGGTACGACTGTCCATTTGTCGTTGTACCGGCCGATGGCGCGGCGAATCCCCTTGGGAATACGTCCGGCCACAAGCTCGATCGAGCGAATCTCGGGCAGGTGGGCGTGGAAGGCCTTGAGAGCCTGCTGTACAACGGTGCCGACCCCGCCCGTTAGGAAATGATAGTGGAAGATTTTGAGATCGATGCTATTCACGTCACCAGGATTCTATGATAGCCCGATTATAGGATTCCCGCCAGTTCAGCAACGCGGCGGAGTGTTGATCTTGCGGACCTCGCTTTAAGCGCGACTATTCTCTGGCGATGAGCAGACTCTTGGGATCGAGTTTGAGGTGCAGATCCTCGGGCACGGCAGCATCGTGGTCTTTCACAAGCTGCAGATGGATGTATTTTTCTTCCGGTCGCAGGCAGATCATGATGCTGAATGCTTCGATGAAATCTTCGAGCAGACCGGGAACCCCCGCTGTATCGTACTGTGGTTGTTCGTAGCCCAGGGAAACGCTGAACCAAATTTCCAAACCCTGCTCCGCGGCAAACTTTCGTACCAGGTTGAGTTCGTCCATTGAAACCTGGGAGAAATCGTAGGCATCCACCACGATCAAATCGGCGGCGAAATGCCCGTCCCGAATCATCTCACGCAGACTTCCGATGACCTGGGGCAAGCGGATTCCCTCTTGGTTGTAGTTCATGATGATCCGATGGCGGATCATTTCGTCGTGAACGGACATTACCGAATCCAGACCGAATTTATCGGAGATCTCTCTGAAGATATCCTCATACCAGTCAACGATATGGCCTGGATTGGTGGCAAAGGCTACATGAATCACCTGTTTTCCTTGGAGGAGTTGGTCCGTAGCGATGTGCACCAGACAGGCCGTCTTGCCCACACCCCGGCGGGCGGCGATCACGCCAAGGTTTCCCTTGCCCAGTCCCCCGTGGGTGGAGTGCTCGAGAATGCGCAGAGGGCTTCGCTCGTTCAGTTCCTGCTTGATCATACCTTCTCTCCCGTTTTACTTTTTTGGTATTCTGTTTTAAGGGTCTCGGCGATGCTGTTCGGGACTTTGGCGTACCTGGAGAACTCCATGGTGAACTGGGCTTTTCCCTGAGTAATGGAGCGCAGCACCGTCGAGTAGCCGAACATCTCGCTCAGAGGTACTTCCGCATCGATTCGGGAAAGGCTTGAGTCTTCACTCGTGCTCACGATCATGCCCCTGCGCTGATTGATACTGGCAAATATGCCGCCCTGATACTCCGTGGGACCTTCTACCGACATTCTCATGATCGGTTCTAGGATTTCCGGTGAAGCCTTGGAGTAGGCCCCTCTGAAGGCGCCGATCGCAGCCTGTTTGAAGGCCAGATCCGAGGAATCCACCGAGTGGGCGGTCCCGTCGTTTATTGTTACGGTCACGCCCACAATCGGAAATCCGATCAACGATCCCGTGTCCAGGCAGCTCTGGAACCCCTTGTCGCAGGCAGGGATGTACTCCGTCGGAATTCTCCCGCCCTTGATCCCGTTGATGAACTCGTAGCCGCCGTTCTCACTCGGCTCCAATTGTCCAGCCACCCTGGCAAACTGCCCGGCTCCGCCGGTTTGCTTTTTATGGGTATAGTCAAAGCTTGCAGCCCTGGAGATTGTCTCTCGATAGGCAACCTGGGGCATACCCGTGTCCACCTCGGCCTGGTATTCGCGGCGAATTCGTTCCAGATAGACCTCCAGATGCAACTCTCCCATGCCGCTGATGATGGTCTGTTTGGATTCCGGATCGACGTGGGTCCTGAAGGTCGGATCCTCCTTGGAAAACCGATTCAGTGCCTTGGAAAGCAGGTCCTCGGATTTCTTTTCTTTTACCTTGATCGCCAGGGATATCACCGGATCGGGCACAAACATGCTGGTCATCGAGTAGTTTAGATTCTTGTCGGTGAAGGTGTCTCCGGAGGCGCAGTCGATGCCGAACAGGGCTACGATATCCCCGCAGCAGGCCTCGCTGATTTCCTCCATTTTGTCGGCATGCATACGGACCAGGCGGCCGATCCGAAACCTCTGACGACTGCGGCTGTTGTACAGCTCATTCCCCTTTCGTATTGTTCCCTGGTAGATGCGAATATAGGTGAGCTGACCGTACTGGCCGTC
>JAGLQP010000079.1 GCA_023136785.1 Spirochaetales bacterium | reverse complement strand
AGATCATCCATATTTAGAATTGCTGAGCATTTTCACAGAGCTTGTATATGTTGCAAATTCTTCCCGGTTTCAATATATTCTGGCCTATGATGGACAATAACTTGTTTAGCCAGACCCGCTTTCAGGACGAAGAAGAGCAGGACGAAAAGAAGAAACCTGAATCCAGTCTGATGGAAAAGATACTCAAAACCCGCAACATACTGTTGTCCGGGGAGATCAATAAATCTCTCGGCGAGAGGATCATCCGCCAGCTGATATTGCTCGAGGACCAGGGAGAGGATCCGATCAAAGTGTTTATCGACTCACCCGGAGGGGACGCGGACGCGGGTTTTGCTATTTTCGATATGATGCGTTTCGTGAAACCCGATGTCATCACCATCGGCATGGGCCTTGTTGCCAGCGCTGCGGCGATCATACTGCTTGCCGCCCCGAAGGAAAGGCGGATCGCCCTGCCCAACTCCCATTATCTGATCCACCAACCCTTGAGCGGCATGCGGGGCGTAGCCACGGAGATCGAGATCCATGCCAAGGAGCTGGACAAGCTGCGGCGAAAGATAAACAAGCTCGTTTCCGAGGAGACCGGTCAAAAGCTGGAAAAGGTGGAGAAGGACACAGATTGGGATTACTGGATGAACTCAGCAGAAGCTCTCGACTACGGTCTGATATCAAAGATCATCAGCCGTAGGGAGGAGCTGTAAACTTTTCAGATTGCGTCGCTGTTTCGGCAAAGCGCACCTGTTACCTCCTGATGTCACGAAAGGCGCTGCCCGTCTTTCTATTATTTCTACTAATATCTCTCCTGTCCTGCAGCGGGCAAATCGTAGTCCTTACCTACAACGTTGAGAACCTCTTCGATGATCGCAGCGACGATCGGGAATACCCTGAGTACACGGGGGAGAAATGGAACAGCGAGCTGTATCACAGGAAGCTGTCCGCCCTCGCTCGAGCGATCAAAGCGACTTCCTCTGGAGGGCCGGATGTTCTGTGTCTCCAGGAGATCGAGAGCCGAGTTGCTCTGTCGGACTTGCGGGATCGTTATTTGAAAAACATGGGGTATCGCTATCTCATATTCGTGCCTCAGGAGGGAGTGGCCGCCACCGTGGCCTGCCTGAGTCGGCTGCCGGTCGTTCGCACCAGGGTGCACGCTGTCGGCAGCTTCGATGGCGTGCCTCTGCGTCATATTCTGGAGGTGCAGCTGGCCTACGAAGGATCAACACTGTATCTGTTCAACAATCACTGGAAATCCAAAACCGGGGGTGTCGATGCCACGGCTCCGGCCAGGCGGCAGGCGGCCAAGGTTCTGGTGGAGAGAGTTCGGGAGATTCTGAGTTCAGTCCCATCGGCAGATCTGTTGGTGCTCGGAGATTTGAACGAGAACCTCGATGAGTGGAATCGGATCGGCAGGCGCTACCTTACAGCGACACTGGCCGACGAGGCGCCGGGAACAGAGTTCGAGTCCGATGGCTGGGAGAGGCAAACCCTGTTCGTCACCCCATCCCAATCGAACACGGGTCTGCAGGAGGACAGGCTGGTACTGTACGATCCCTGGTACGAAATCCCCCCGAAGCAGAGGGGAAGCTCGGTTTATCAGGGGCGGTGGCAGACACCGGATCGCCTGCTCCTCTCTGCCGGGCTGTTTGACGAGGCGGGATTTGCCTATCGGCGGAACAGCTTCCGGGTGATCAAAGAGGAGTTTCTTCTCGACCCGGACAGCGGTTTTCCTCTACGCTGGCGAGCCGGTGCCCAGAGCGGCCGCGCCGATACCGGTTACTCAGACCATCTGCCCCTTCTTGTCACCCTCGAGTTCTCCCGGTCCCGTTGATCCTGATCTCAAGCGGTCGAGGGAATCTCAAGGGTTATCTCTTCTCTTGCTGCAGATCGCCTTGCTCCCTTGAGACGATCAGATCATATCATTAATATGGAAGCTCTATGGCCAGATTCAGTTCTGCGGAAAATTATTTGCGAGTGTTGAACGGTCGATCTCGGCTCCCCGAGGGTTTTTCTGCAGCCACCACGTCCCTTGATTTCATTTCGATGGAAACACAGCAGCAGCTTTCCATGAACCTGGCGCTGATCCTGCTCGATGAACCGAGCTCCCGATTTGCCGGGCTCTTTACCCATAATCGTTTTTGCGGTGCTCCGATTCTGATCGGTCGCCGGCGTGTCGAGCAGGAAACAATGCGGGGTGTCCTGATCAACAACAGGATCGCCAATGTCGGAGCTCGCGGAGGTGTTGAAGATGCTCATCTGCTCTGCGATGCGTTAGGCGAGCTGATTGGAGAGCCGGGAAACCGGATCGTGCCCGCCTCGACAGGGATTGTCGGCTGGAAGCTCCCCGTCGAAAGCATGAAAGGGGCACTCCCCAATCTGATTGCAGGACTTCACCGAGAAAACGCCTTGCCCGTTGCCCAAGCCATCATGACCACCGATTCCTATCCGAAGCTTCATCGGGAGGAAGTCGGTGGGGGTTGTATTTTGGGAGTGGCGAAAGGAGCCGGCATGATCGAGCCGGATATGGGCACCATGCTGGCCTTCATCCTTACCGATTTGAACATGGAGAGGGAACAACTGAGGGAGGCCTTGCAGAGCAGCGTCGAAAAAAGTTTTAACAGAATTTCGGTGGACGGGGATCAGAGCACAAGCGACATGGCCTTGCTCTTCAGTTCCGCTAGGAAGCCGGGGGTTTCCGAAGACAGGTTCCGGGAAGCCCTCGATAAGGTCTGCCGTCGCTTGGCCGAAGACGTGGTGCGTAACGGGGAAGGCGTGGGACACGTGATCCGGGTCTGTGTGGAGGGAGCTCCGAGCCAGGATCTCGCCGCGGCGGCGGGCAAGGCGGTGGTGAACTCTCCGCTGGTGAAGACCGCTGTGTTCGGAAACGATCCGAACGTGGGAAGAATTGTTTCCGCCTTGGGCGATTTTGCCTCTGCTGTCCGGTTCCCCATCGATCTTCAGCGTTTGCGGCTGAGCATGGGTGGGGTTGAGATCTTCGCTGACGGCTGTTTTTGTCTGGACGCCGGCAAGGAGGAACGCCTGAACAGGTATCTGAACGAGTGCATCCTGGATCCTGCCGCAAAAGGTTTTCCTGCTCATGATCGCCAGGTCGTACTCGAGATCGATTTCGGAGCGGGGGAAGAGCGGGCAGAGGTGCTGGGCGCAGATCTGTCCTACCAGTATGTCAAGGAAAACGCAGATTATAGAAGCTGAGGTATGAGGAATAGATGAACCCAAAAACGAGTACCCCCGAACCGGACATGGAACGGGTAAAGGAGCTTTTACAGCGATCCTTCGAGGAGGTATCCAAGCGGATCGTAGGCCAGCGGGACATGCTGGAAGGAATGATGACCGGTCTGCTGACCGAGGGGCATGTCTTGCTTGAAGGGGTTCCCGGTCTGGCCAAGACCCTGGCTGTCAAGTCGTTGGCGGAGGTCGTGGATGCGGGATTCAAACGGATCCAGTTTACTCCAGACCTCCTGCCTGCGGACCTGATCGGCACGATGATCTACCGGCAGCAAACCGGTGATTTTGTTCCCCGGAAAGGACCGATCTTTACGAATATCATACTTGCCGACGAGATCAACCGGTCTCCCGCCAAGGTGCAATCGGCGCTTCTAGAGGCTATGGAGGAACGACAGGTCACCCTCGGCACCGAGACCTATCCCCTCGAGGAACCTTTCTTGGTTCTGGCCACACAGAACCCTATCGAGCACGAAGGAACCTATCCGCTTCCCGAAGCGCAGCTGGATCGTTTCATTCTCAAGCTCTATGTACCCTATCCCACTTTTACGGAAGAGAAGGATATCCTCAAAAGGGTGGGGGTAAAGAACGCAATTCCGGTCCGGAAGGTGCTCGACAAGGAGGGCATCGAAACTCTGAAGTCCGTAGTGCGGGAAATCCACGTGGATCCACGAATCGAGGAATACATCGTATCCCTCGTTCGGGCCAGCCGGGAGCGGGACCGGGAGAAAGCGGATTTCGTTCGCTTCATTGAGTACGGCGGCTCGCCCCGCGCTTCCATCTATCTGCTGCGATGCGCAAAGGTGAAAGCACTTCTGGACGGCAGGGCTTTCGTCATACCGGAAGATGTCAAAGCATTGGCGCCGGCGGTGCTTCGTCACCGGATCATCCTAACCTACGAAGCGGAAGCGGAAGACCTATCCACGGATCAGATTATCAGTGAAATACTCAAGACAGTAGACGTCCCCTAGAAGCCATGGAGGATCTTTCCTTTTTTCGCCGGGTTCGGCAGATCGAGCTGGTGGCTGCCAAACTGGTGGACCAGCTTCTGGGCGGCCGCTACCGTTCGATCTTCCGAGGTCAGGGAATCGAGTTTGATGAGGTCCGGGAATACGTGGCCGGCGACGATGTGCGGGCAATCGACTGGAACGTAACTTCCCGGATGTGTTTGCCCCACACGAAAATTTTCCGCGAGGAGCGGGAGATCATCCTATTCAACGTTGTAGATATATCGGCATCCCTCTACGCCGGTTCGGGCGAACTTGGCAAGAACGAGTACGCCGCCCTGGTTTTTGCCATTTTGTCCCTTTCGGCCGTGAAGAACAGCGACCGGGTCGGAGCGGCTTTTTTCAGTGACAAGATCGAAAAATGGATCCCCCCCTCCAAAGGACGAAAGCACATCTTGAGTTTGATACATGAGCTGCTCAAAATGAAGCCCAAAGGAAGAGGTTCCGATTTGGATCTCGCCCTGAAGGGGGTGTATCGAAATTTGAAACGCCGGGGGATCTGCTTCATTATCTCGGATTTCCGAACAGACGGCTATTGGGATTCTCTTTCCTTGCTCGCTCGCAAGCACGACTGCGTCGCCGTGAAAATCGTGGATCCAATAGATTTTGTTTTTCCGCGGACCGGTGTGCTCCAACTCGAGGATCCTGAGAGTGGAGATATCCTGTTTGCGGACGGGACTTCCTCGTCGTTTCGGCAATCCTACGACCGCTTCTGGCAGGAGAAGCAGGCCGTGTGGGAGAAGGCCTGCCGGCGCCGGGGAGTAGAGACGCTGACCTTGAGCACGTCCGACGATCCGGGAGTAGAAATTCTTCGATTCTTCCGGCGCAGGAGACACGTGGTATGAGCAGGCGGCTCGTCTTCGCCCTCCTGTTCGTTTTTTCCCTCGAATCCTGGCCTGGATTCTCTCAAGTCAGCTTGAGTGAATCAATTTTTCTTCCCCTCCGTTTCTTTGTGGGTGACCGGGTCGAGCTGCGGTTGAAGTATGACATCCCGGCCGACCTTGTAGTAAACCAGGCGGAGCCGCTGCCGGAGCATCCGTGGATTGAATTCCATACAATAGAAGTGCAGGACAGAAGAGCCTCCGGCAGGTCAGGGGAAGTGCTTGTCCGAATATTCTTTACCCCGTTTCAGCCCGGAGAGAGCTTGATTCCAGCGTTTCGTCTTGGGGATTTGGGAATCGGGGGAATCTCCGTGACAACCCAGTCCGTCCTTCAAGCCGAGCGGAAGCCCGCCCTTCGAGGACCGCGAACCCAGCTGAACCTGCCCCTGACATGGCTCAAACTGCTGATCTTGGCGGCGGTTGGTATCGGGGCACCGGTCGGTATGGTTTTCCTTCTCCGCTACGGGGTACGGGGCATTGCCAGGATTCGAGAAGCCCGCATAGGCAGATTACCCTATCTGCACGCCCGAAAAAGCCTGAACCGGCTTTCAGCCCAACTTTCTTCCATCGAAGGCAAGTCCTTTTTCATCCTCCTCTCGTTGGTGGTGAGGCGATATCTCACCGAGAGGTTGTCGGCGCCGCTCATGAGCGCAGCCACGGGGGAGATTTTGAAGGAGCTGAACAGGGCGGGTCTTGATCTTGAGGAGGATCTATCCCAACGCATCCACGAGGTGCTTTGGGGCGCCGACCTGATCAAGTTCTCCGGGAAACGATCGAACAAGAGAGAGATGCGACAAAACCTGAAGGCTGTAGACAGCATTGTGGAACAGATAGAGGAGCGGACAGTCCATGTGGAGTCTTGATTTTCCTCCGACGCTGCTCCTTCTGTTGATCGTTCCGGTTCTCATATATTTGCTCTATTTTCGAAAGGCCCGGGGAGGAAAGATCTTCTTCAACTTCAGCATCTGGAACACCGAAAGTTTTTCTGTTCGCCCTACTCCCAGGCGAGTACTCCTGGTCATTACCCGTATTCTCTTCTGGATAGGATTTTCCCTGCTGATCGTCGCCATGGCCGGTCCTGTAGTTATCGAGAAGCAGAGGAAGTATCTCAGTAGAGGTTTGGATCTGATCGTTGTTCTGGATGTTTCTCCCAGCATGTCCGCTCAGGATGTCGGCACCGTCACTCGCTTCGAAGCGGCTCGAGAGGTGGTCCGTGATTTTGTGGCCGGAAGGGAAAACGATGCCATAGGATTGGTGGTGTTCGGAGCAGAAGCTTCTTTGAGGGTGCCGCCCACCTTTGATTACCGGTTTTTGGACACCGCCCTGGATTCGGTAGAGGTGATGGAGCTGGGAGACGGGACGGCAATCGGTTTGGGACTTGCTGTGGCGGCACTGCACTTGAAAGGCTCCAGCTCGAAAGAGAAGGTCATTATTCTGATCACCGACGGAGACAACAATGCAGGTGAGATCGATCCTGACAGGGCAACCGAGGTGGCGGTCGACCTGGGAATCCGAATATACACGATTGGGATCGGCACCGAGGGGGAGACGACGCTTCAGTATACGGACCCCGAAAGCGGCAAGCAGATGCGCGGTGTCTACCAGGGGAAGCTGAATGAAGAGCTGCTCAGAAGAATAGCCAAGTTTTCAGGAGGGCGCTATTTTCATTCCGGCACGCTCGGGATACTCAATACCGTATTCCAGGAGATCGACAGCCTGGAAACCAAACTGCAGGAGGTGGCTGTTTTCGTTGAACGCAAACAACAGCACCGCATCTTTATCCTGGCAGGCTTTGCCATCATTCTGCTTTGTGTTTTTATCAACAAGCTTCTGATTGGGGAGCTGCTGTAAGCACCATGCTGGATCGCCCGAATGTCTTGTTCCTGTTGTTCCTCTTTCTCCTCGTAGCTTTGGCCTGGAGGATAGACTACGGGCGCGGCCGCAGAACCCTCCGGGATTTGGGCGGCGGTTGGCGGTCCTCAAAACTGCTCGATGTATATGTATTCAAAAGTTTCTTTTCCTTTCTGTTTTTTACTCTCTTCTTCGTCGCCTCGGTGTTTGCCCTGGCAGGATTTCGTTGGGGAGAAGTTCTGGTGGAAGAGCGACGGTCCGGACAGGAACTGGTAATCTGTCTCGACGTTTCCAACAGCATGTTGGCCGAAGACGGTGAATCATCTCGTTTGCAAGCTTCGGTCCGCACTATCCGCCGGACCGTTGATGCCCTGGAGGGTGTGCGCATCGGCCTGGTTGTTTTCAAAGGCCAGGCGGTACAGTTGCTTCCTCTGACAGAAGACCGCTATGTTCTTGAGACAGCGTTACAGCATGCAGGGCCGTCTGTAATGACCGCTCCGGGCAGCGGGCTCGAAGAGGGCATCCGCAAATCCCTCGAAGCATTTCCGGACTCTGTTCAGACCTACCGCAGTATTCTCCTGTTCAGCGACGGAGAGTATCACTCCGGAAATCCGCTGGGGGCTGCGGAAGAAGCAGGTTCGGCAAAAATACCCGTGTACGTCGTTGCCGTGGGAAGTGAGGAAGGAGCTGCGGTGAGACTCTCCGCCGGCAAGCTGCTAATCGAGGACAACGGGAGTCCTGTGGTAAGCCGTTTGCGGATCGAGGTTCT
>JAGLQP010000078.1 GCA_023136785.1 Spirochaetales bacterium | reverse complement strand
GGAGATATCCTGGTTTGTCAGCCACGGGCAAGGGGAAGACGATGGTCGTGGCGATTGACGGCCCCGCGGGCTCGGGAAAGAGCACAATTGCAGAGAGGGTAGCGAAGACGACGGGTTTCGGTTATTTGGACTCCGGCCTGTTGTATCGAGGCATCGCCAAAGCGGTGCTCGAGTCGGGAAAAGACCCCGAGGATCCTGTTGTGGTGGTAGAAATCGCTTCCCGGTGCCGGTATGAAATGCCCGTTGATGAGCTTCTGTTGAACGGGCGACCGTTGACGGAGATCCACACGGATCGAATCGATCGCTGGTCGGCAATTCATTCAAGAATCATCGAAGTTCGACAAAGGGTGAACGCTCAGATCCGAAGCATAGCCGGGGCCAACGATATCATCGTCATGGGCAGGGATATCGGTACGATCGTGTTTCCCGATGCAGAACTGAAAATCTTCCTCGATGCTTCGATCGAAGCCAGGGCTGCCCGCAGGTATCGTCAGGGAAGCAGTAAGCTGAACGAACAAGAGATTCGTCAAGAGATCGAGCAGCGGGATTCGATCGACAGAGAGAAACCGTTCGGCAGGCTGGTCCAAGCTCCGGATGCCCTCTATATAGATGCATCGGACTTGACCATAGATGCAGTTTGTGACAGAGTAGTACGGGCAATCCTCAAAGCTATACGAGAAATCAATCGGGAGTTGAATACGGGCAATGAACTCTGAAAAAATGAACAACGCTGATGAATTCATTGAGCAGCGTCTGCGCGAAGAATACATGCAAACCCTTGCCCAAGTTGCAGAAGGCCAGATGTTGCCCGGGCAAATCGTGGAGGTCGACGGCGAGTTTGTATATGTTGACGTAGGTCTTAAATCGGAAGGCAAGATCCCGATCGATGAGTTCGAAGAACCCCCAGCCATCGGGGATACGGTATACGTAATCCTGCTCAGTCGGGAGAGCCGTCGCGGAGAAGTAATAGTATCCAAGAAGAAGGCGGATGAGAAGCTGTTCTGGAAAAACCTTCGAATCGCCTTTGACCGGCATGAACCGGTCCCGGGCTCGATTGCCAGACGGATTAAGGGAGGTTTTGAGGCGGATCTGGGAAATGATATAACGGCCTTTTTACCGCTGTCCAAGACCGATATTCCACGGGTAACGGATCCTGACGGGTATGTCGGCCTAACGACCGCATTTTACATTGAACGGCTCTATCATCACGGCAAGGTCAATATCGTTGTCAACAGAAGGGATTGGCTGGAGAACGAGAACAACAGAAAGAGAGAAGAGTTCTTCCAGAATACTGCGATCGGTGACGAGGTGGAGGGTATCGTCAAGACATTTACCTCCTTCGGGGCTTTTATCGATCTGGGAGGATTTGACGGTCTCCTCCATATCAACGACATGAGCTGGGGACATGTAAACTCCCCCAAGGGAATCGTGGCGATCGGCGATACCATAAAGGTGAAGGTTATCCGTCTCGATCCGGAAGAGAGGAAGATCAACTTAAGCCTGAAGCATTTCTCGGAAGATCCCTGGACTCATTTTGAAGACCACTACCAAAATGGTGACGTGGTCAAAGGGAAGGTCACGAAACTGACCGATTTTGGTGCTTTTATCGAGATCGAAGAGGGAATCGAAGGCCTGGCTCATATTTCAGAGATGTCATGGGTAAAAAAAATCAGACATCCTAAAGAATTACTTCAAGTAAATGATATCGTGGAAACTAAAATTCTATCCTATGACATCCAGCAGGGCAAGCTTTCTCTGGGTCTGAAGCAGGTATTGCCCAATCCCTGGGATGACATCGACAACCGATACCCGGTGGGCATGCGCCTGAAACGGAAGATCAAGAACATCACGAATTTTGGAGCCTTTCTTGAGGTAGAAGAAGGAATCGACGGCCTGCTGCACCTCGACGACATGTCCTGGGCCAAGAGACCCAAACACCCCTCAGCTCTTTACAACCAGGGAGACGAGATCGAGGCCATGATCATCGATCTGGACAAAGAAAATCAACGGATCAAGCTCGGAGTCAAACAACTCACAGAAGATCCCTGGCGATCTTTAGCCAAAGCTTTTCGGCGGGGAAGTGTCATCGAAGGGGAAATCACCAGTATTACGGATTTCGGATTTTTTGTGAAAGTTCAGGGAGACATCGAAGGACTGGTGAACAAGTCGAATCTTTTCGAACCGAGCACCGAGTCAATCGATGACATTTCCGAACGCTACAAGGTCGGGGATACGGTAAAGGCCGTTGTTATGGATATCAACGTCGATAGACAAAAACTGGGCCTGTCCATTCGGGAATACACAAGACGGATGCAGCAGGAAACCATGGTACAGTACATCCACGACGATTCCGTAGAGGAGAAAGCAACCCTCGCTGATTTCATAAAAGACAAGAGCAAGGACTGATCGGGGCCTCCCCAGCCCATGTTGAAATCTGCAATCGATCGCAACAAATTTGAAACCCTCATAGAACTAAACGCACTGATCAATTCTGAGCATTCCGGCGGCAAAGAGCTGCTCAAGACTATCATCGAATCAGCCACCCGCCTGATGGAGGCGGATGCTTCGTCTCTGCTGCTCGTCAATCCGGAGAACAATAAACTGTACTTTGAAATCGCCTTAGGGACAAAAGGTCCTGAGGTGCAGCGTTTCTCTCTAAGTATGGGCGAAGGAATCGCCGGGTGGGTGGCGGCCAACAACAGATCCCTGATCGTGAACGACGTCGAGTCGGATACACGTTTTTTTTCCGACATCAGCAAAAAGATCAATTTCCCGACGAAATCGATCCTCGCCGTTCCCATGCGGGTGAAAGAGCGATGCGTTGGAGTGATTGAAATCATCAACAAATTCGACGGCGGGAGCTTTACCGAAGAGGATCTGGAATGGCTGGAGATCTTTGCCACCCAGGCCGCAATCGCGATTCAGAACTCCCGTTCTATGCAGAAGGTACAGGAGGAGGTTACACTCCTACAGGACGAGATCCAGACGGACAAGGGATATCACACCTTTATTGGTGAAAGCAAGGCGATCAAGGAAAAGTTGGATATCGCGCTGCGGGCCGCCAAGGCCGATTCTTCGGTGCTGCTGTTGGGAGAAAGTGGGGTAGGGAAGGAGCTTTTTGCCGAACAGATCCATCTACATAGCCCGCGCTGCAACAACCCATTGATTCGGGTGAACTGTGCTGCCCTTCCGGAGGGCCTTCTGGAAAGCGAGCTCTTCGGGCACGTGAAGGGAGCGTTCACCGGCGCCGGCAACGACCGCCGCGGCAGGTTCGAACTTGCAGACAGCGGCACCATATTTCTCGATGAAATTGTTGATCTCCCGCTGAACCTGCAGGTCAAGCTGCTCAGGGTGATCCAGCACCGGATGTTTGAACGCGTGGGAGGGTCAGAGCCTCTCAAGGTCGATGTCCGCATCATCGCCGCTACCAACAGAGATATTGAAAAAGAGGTGGAGAGCGGAAGATTCCGGGCGGATCTCTACTACCGGCTGAACGTGCTCCCGATCTATATACCGCCCCTGCGGGAACGGAGAGAGGATATACCGCTGTTGGCGGAGTTTTTTTTGAAGCGCTTCAACAGGGAGATCAAGAAGCAGATCAAAGGCTTCGCACCGGAAGCACTGGAGGTCCTTCTCTCCTATTCCTGGCCGGGAAATGTGCGGGAACTGGAGAACGCGGTAGAACGGGCCGTAGTAATCACTCAGGCCGATGCAATTACCCCGGATGTATTTATTCTGGACAAAATATCGGAAAGTGCCGAAGACGAGTATAGCGGCAGATCTATGAAAGAGGCCGTCAATATATTTAAAAAACACTACATTCGACAAATTCTCGAAATGAATCGTTGGAATCAGACCAAAACATCGAAGCTGCTGGGAATCCAGCGCACCTACCTATCTCGATTGATCAAGGAGCTGAAAATCAATCGCTGAGGGGAAGGGACACACCGGTGTTTTGATCGTGTGAAGTCTTTCGACGATCGCCAATCGATAGAGGGAGAACGCCTATGTTGAGCTCGGAGAGTGAAAGTAAAACAAGAAGTATTGAAGCCAAGTCTCGGTTTGTTGAGCGGCTGGCTGTTTTTCTTCAAAAATACCGTATCGTATTATTGGTCATATTGATTGCTCTGGTCCTGTTTGTAGTCGTGTACTTTGGCTGGTCGGAGTGGAACAAACGAACCCAGGAACGATCCGCTCTGATGGCTGAACGCGCCGGAAGTATGTACGAACAATGGCTGGGTGAAAGCGACGAATCGGTGAAGAGCTCGATCCAACAGGAACTGGGTGAGCTGATCGATCAGATACTGAAACGATATCCCAGGCAGTATGCAGCCCAAAGAGCCCGCTTTATACGGGCGAATTTGGCCTTCGAAAACGAGCAGTGGCAGGAGGCCGCGGAGAGCTACTCAAGCGTAGCAGAATCCTTTCCGAAATCCTACCTGGCACCTCTGAGCCTGTTCAACGCCGGTGTTGCCTACGACCAGATGGATGATCTGGATCAGGCTATTGCGGCCTATCAGATTTTGGTAGAAAAGCATGAGGAGAGCTTCTTGGTACCCCACGCTCTGTTCTCTTTGGGGCGCTTCTACGAGGCTCAGGAGGACTATGAAAGCGCATTTCAGCTGTACGACCGCCTGGAGGACGGGTATCCGTTGAGCAATTGGACAAAGATGGGTCGAAATCGTATAATCGAGCTCAAAGTCCAGGGTAAGATAGCCCAGTAGGGAGGAGGTCTTCCATGGCGAAGAAAAGCTCCAGATTCTTTGAAACCAAGTATTTCGGCCTGATCATAGGTGCACTCGTATTCGCTCTGCTTCTTATCCTATCCACTCAGACCGTCCTGATCTCGAACCTGGAGCTAAATGTACTGGATTTCAACTTCCGCTTGAAAAACTTCACCCGCCGCACGCGGATCCAGGAGGGAGTGACTGTCGAACAGCGGAATCCAAAGATATCCCCCGACATCCTGATCATAGGCATCGACGACAAGAGCCTGGGCATATTCGGACGCTGGCCTTTTCCGCGCTATACAGAAGCGAATCTGATCAACACGTTCGCCAAGATCAGAAACCAGAATGAACGGGAGCGGGCCTTGTTCCTCGATATTTTCTTCATCGAGCCTTCGGTACCGGAACATGACGTGATCATGGTACAGAGCATTGCTTTCAACCAGCGGGTATTCCTCGAGTCGGTTTTAACCCGAGTGCCGAATCCGGCGGGGACGGAGCGGGAGTACTTCGAGCGGCAGGATATTCTGTACGAACGTTTCGGAAAGATCACCAAACTTGAAGGTGATTGGACCCAAGTGGAAACCCTGTACGGTATTTACCCGTCATTGAAGCCGTATGCCCGGGCGGCTCATGGGTATGGACACCCCAATTTCGTCGAGGACGACGATCAGGTTTACCGAAAACAGCCTATGGTCTTGAAATCCGCCGTTCTCCTGGAAGAAATTCCCTTGGACGATCTTACCCCCGGAAGCCTCACCGAGGAGGAGCGCAAGAACTTTACCCGGTTGGTCTGGATCGACACCGAAGAGGTCTACCACGATGTTCCCTATCCGCTGACCGAACAGGGTATCGAGAATCTGCGCAGGACCATGGAAATGAAAGCACCACTGAAGGCGGAGGACACGGACAACGATAAGCAGCCGGACCGCTACTACCACGTGGTACGAAAGTACCGGGACAGCTTTCTTCCGGCGATCACCCTGGCCCTGGCCCTCGAGTATTTCAACAAGGATCTGTCGGATATCGAGGTTGTCCTAGGCAAGCACGTCCGGATTCCCTCTCCCCAACAGTTCAACATCGAGACCCAGAGCTGGGAGCCATACCAGCTGCTTGTAAAGCCCGCGGTTCTGGACGAGGAGAGCAACGTTGTACGACCGGCGGTTACAAAGCCTATGGATGAGATCAGGATCCCGATCAACGACAGGGCTCAGCTGTTGATCAACTACATGGGAATCGCCTCCAGTGCCTCTCCTCGGGGACACCAGACCTTTCCCGTGCGATCCTTCGCCGGCTATGCCTCTAGAGTGCCAAACCCGGATCCGGCTCGCTGGCCTCGGACCATGGCGGTGGGCAACAAGATCCTCATGGTAGGACCGTTCTCCAAGGGTATAGCGGAAGACGAGAAAACGACCCCCTACGGACTGATGTTCGGTGTAGAGATCCATGCCAACGCATTGAACACCATTCTGATGAACAACTTTCTCTACCACATTTCCGAGTGGGCAAACGCTCTCATCTTGTTGGCAATGGCTCTATTGACCGCCTTCATGGCTTCGCGACTTCCCACGGTATGGTCGCTGGTGCTCTCCGTAGTACTTGCGGTAGTTTTCTTCTTCGCGGTCATGTTGATCTTTGACCTGTACAACCAGATTATCACCCTGTCCACGCCGATTCTAGGGGTGCTCTTGTCCTTCCTGGCAGTCATCGTGTACAGAATTATGACCGAAGAGAAGGACAAGCGTCGTATCCGGGACATGTTCAGCACGTACGTCAGCCGCCGGGTTGTCGATCAGATCATCAACAATCCGCCCGAGCTCGGCGGTCAGAACAAGGATCTGACAGTCCTGTTCTCCGACATTCGCGGTTTCACAACGCTGTCGGAGACCATGAGCCCCCAGGCCCTGGTCAACCATCTGAACGAATACCTGACCGCTATGACCGGTATTATCTTGGAGTACGAGGGAACACTGGACAAATACGTTGGGGATGAAATCATGTGCTTCTGGGGCGCACCTCTGCCGCAGGAGGATCACGCCATGTTGGCCTGCCAGAGCGCGCTCCGGCAGATGGAAGTGCTGAGACAGCTCAACGAAAGTTGGCCTCCCGAACGGAAGCTCAATATAGGAATCGGAATCAATTCAGGTATCATGCTCGTGGGTAACATGGGATCGCTGCAGCGAATGGACTATACCCTCACCGGGGATAATGTAAACCTCGGCGCCCGTCTCGAGGGAACCAATAAGTCATACTTCACCAACATCATCATGAGTGAGTATACCTACGGCTTGGTCCGGGACAAGGTCATCGCCCGCGAGTTGGACAATATCCGAGTAAAAGGCAAGAACCAGCCGGTCCTGATCTACGAGCTCATCGACGCGATCGATGGTCTGGAGCCGCCCGTACGTTTGGATGACAGGAAAACTAGGCGAGGGTAGGGCGACGATCCTAACATCCGGCTCCTATTCTTAGTTGAGAAGTTAATCAAGCTCTTCACACTTGTTTTAGTCCTCCCCATTTGCCTGCTGACTATGGCTCAGTGTGGTTTGGAGTATCTTCCCTACCTTACACCGCCGGTAAGCCTGGGGCCGTCGGTGAACACCTTTATTGTCCGAAAAACGGCGGCCAATGATACGGAGTCAGCGCCGCTAGAATGGGAATATCTGGGAATCGAGCTGTACTACAAGTTCTATTTGCCAACTGATATTCCGGACAACAACCTCACGGAGTTGAGCGAGCTTAATGCAAAAGGGTTTCGTCGGACCTCTTCGCATCCTGGCGACAAAGCGACATCTGTCCATAAGCCATTGATCGACGGTCTGGCACTGGCAGGGGATGTCGATTTCGACATCGACATGGAGAATTTAGAGATTACAAAAATATTCCCTACACCTACGGTCACAGTGGTCTCTGAAACTCGACGAGGAGTTCTCTACGATTCCTCTGAAGTAGGGTATTATCCATACTTTCAGCGTTTTCTTGTTGATGATTTTGACGCAGATGATGACGATGTGGGAACGGACATATATAATCAAACCACTATTCCTTTAA
>JAGLQP010000077.1 GCA_023136785.1 Spirochaetales bacterium | reverse complement strand
CACATCGGACCAGGGGACATGGATTCCTTTACAGCAAAAGAGAAATTGGGCGGGAAATGTCTCCTCTGGGCCGATGTAGGGATAAAGTGGCAGGAGCAGTATCCAACACTGCCGGAGTTCTTTACCGAGCACTACCTGCCCGGATTGTTGGACGGTGGCGAGGTGCGGGGATTGATCGTCGAAGCTCCCCCTGTGGAAGATATGGACCGGCGGAAAGAGCTGGTCCCCTGGACTCGGGAGAAAGTCTCGGCACTGATCAGGGAATAAACCGGTTTAAAGGGAGTTAACTATGGATAGTTCGAGCTGCTTCATTTCCCTGGATGTTGGAACCACCTCGGTAAAGGTTGCCCTGTTCGATAGGTCCGGGACCATGCTCGGTACTGCTTTGGAGGAATACAAGCTGGATACGCCGGCGGAAGATATCGTCGAGCTCGACCCTGAGAAGTACTGGCAATGCTGCCGCCGGGGGATTCGCAAGGTAGTGGAGCAGTCCCGAGTGGAGCCGGGAACGATCAGATCGATCGCTGCCTGTACCCAAGGCGAGACGCTCATTGTACTGGATAGAGAGGGGAACCCATTGCGCAGGGCGATCGTCTGGATGGACAACCGATCCAAGCAGGAAGCCGACGAGATCAAGGCTCATCTTGGTCATAACCGAAACACGGGTCAGGTCGATATCTTTCCGACCTGGCCCATCACGAAAATCCTGTGGCTCAAGAAAAACGAGCCGGCCGTCTACAGAGAGATCGACAAATATCTTCTGGTGGAAGACTACATTCTTTTCCGGCTCAGCGGGCAGGTAAGAGGTGAATACTCGCTGTACACCTCATCCTATATGCTGGATATCATTCGGAAGGATTGGTGGCAGGGGATTCTGGATTTTGTGGGCGTGAGCCGGGATCAGCTTCCGGAGCTGTGCGAATCCGGGGAGATTATCGGATCGGTCGATCCCGTGGTAGGCAAAGATCTCGGTTTGAACCCGGAAACCCTGGTGGTTACCGGGACCATGGATCAGACCGCAGCCATGATCGGGGCGGGGAATATAACGGATGGTGTTGTCACTGAAACAACCGGTGCAGCCCTGGTAATGTGCGAAACGATCGATGCATATCCTACGGTACCGAGCAGTAATCTGGCGGTCCAGTGCCATGCGATCCCCGGGAAATACTTTCTCATCGGCTGGTGCCCCGCTGGAGGGATGACCTTGAAATGGTTCAGGGATAATTTCTACGACGGTGAAGGTGCAGATTACGACAGCATGACCGCCGCTGCGGCGAAGGTGCCGCCCGGCAGTCAGGGATTGTTCTTCTTCCCCTATATGGCCGGCCCGGGGACACTCAATATTAATCCGGATCTTCGAGGTGTTTTTTACGGCCTCGAGCTTCATCACACCCGTACTCATTTTGTACGGGCGATCCTCGAGGGGATCGGCTTTTCCCTTCGGGAGACCCTGCAAAATATAGAGGAGATGGGGACATCGGCTAAAGAAATTCTCTCTTTGGGAGGTGGAGCGAGAAGTGCCCTATGGAACCAGATCAAGGCTGATATTACCGGTAAAAGGATAACAACAATGAAGTGCAGTGAAACCGCAGCGTTGGGGGTGGCAGTGCTTCAGGCATGTGCCACGGCTACCTACCCCGATGTAGAAACCGCGGTGGAGAAGATGGTCCGGCCGGCACAGGTGGTCGATCCGATTCCAAAGAATGTCGCACTCTACGAAAAGGCCTATCAGAAATATATCCAGATTGAGCGAGAACAATTGGGGAAAAGATAAAACACCGAGAAAAAGTACTCAATCAAACCATAAGGAGACTCCGGCCGGAGAAGCTGGCTTCTCTTGCCTATCTGATCACCCTGGAGTTTGCCCGCGCGAATAGGGAATACACCAAACTAACAGGATGGATGAGGCTCTGAGTCGGTTGTAGATATGTTGATGCTGCCCCGTTCTTGATGCTGCCATCGTCTTGTATTAAACTTCTTGTACAAGTACGATGATTGGCAGGGGAGGCCTAGATGAGATCTTTGAGCATCTCTGAAGTGCGAAACTCTCTTCCTCAGATTCTGAAGAAGATAAGTAAATCTCATGAGACAATTACTATTTTGCGGTACGGCAAACCGATAGCAAACATCGTGCCCTTGGAAAATACAGAATCTGAGTAAGAAAAATATCCTCTCCGCCGGTTTCCCATCAATATCTCCAAAGATTTCGACGAGCCGATGCCTGAGCTGTGGAGTAGATCCATGGCTTTCAACGGGCTCCCTGGTTTGTGCAACACCATCGCAAACATGATTCTAGAGCAGGGTTGTGGGGCCCTGCGGGTCAAGAAGGTTCTTGTTTCCGCGGTCCGGGTTGTAAAGCCGCGGAATCGATCCTGGAGAGGATGACCAGGCTTGCCACGGACAGCAGCGCCATGGCCAGGAATACGATCCTGTACGACCAGCCCCCCAGATCGACCAAACGGTCCAGGGCAGCCCCGTTGATGAGGGGGATGCTGACACTCAAAGGTAGAGTGATCAACGGCGCCACGGCGAAATAGTGGGTGGCATCGTCCATTCCGGAGAGCCGTTTCACCGCCGGGGCGTACACCAACATCCGGGTCGAGCGGGAAGCGCCGAAGAGATAGCTGGCCAGGAAAAACGCCCAAGGCCTGCAGATGATGCAGATCAGGGGTACGGCCAATAAGGCCAGAGTCTTGGTAATCCAGTACTTGCCCTTCAGGGTGAACAACTGGAACCAGCCCAGCAGGACATTCACCGTGATCCCGCCGAGGTAGTTGAAGGTGACGAACAGGCCTGAGGCCATGGCCGGGCTGATGCCGCAGTGCTCCGTGGCGTAGTTGGCGTAGAAAGAAATGATTCCGATCAGGGCGAAGAACTCGAGATCGGTACCGAGAAAGAGCAGGAAGTTCCGGTTCCGCAGTACCGATCGAAAACCGTGGATGATGCTGGACCGTCTGTACGCGGTGCTCCACCGCGGCCCGGCTCTTGGGGTCGGCCCGGATTCCTCATGGGTGATGAGGAAGAGGAAGCTTCCTCCCAGAAAGACGACGCCGACGGAGATGAAAATGATACTGGAGCCGGCCGCTGAAAAGGAGTATCTCTCTACGATTCTGAGGATGAGGTAGCTGCTCAGGATCTTCGCGATGCTCTGGGTCGTCCACATCACAGCCAGTGCCGAGATGGATCGCTGCTCGGTGAAGATCTTGACCAGGTAGTTTTGCCACACCGGGAGAATGAAACCGATGCCCACGGAGAACAAAGCGTAGCAGCAGTAGAACACGAAGAGGATAGAAGGGGTAAATCCGGATACAGCCAGCAATATCCCGAAGGAGAGCAGGGGCAAAGCTCCGGCGATATGCACCGCGATCACCGTCGGCCGCTTGTGCTCCAGGTGTCCCGTCAGGATGCCTGAGAGTAGGGAAAACACAGCGATTCCTCCGGCCAACATAGTGGGAATCAGGCCGATGAGAAAGCTGCTCGCCCCCAGGTTGCGGAGGAAGAGCTGGAGAAAGGTGGATTCCATCACGACAGGAAAGCCCAAACCCCAGAAGAATTCGACGGAGGATATGCCTACGGTGTTCCGTCGGAAGTACTGATCCATACCTTGTGAAACTACTGGTTAAGGGAGGAGATGACGGAATCCCAAAAATCTACCTCACTGAGCTGACCGCTCAGATGGGCTCGGATCTGGGCACGAAGCTGCTCGGGGAAGGATTCCCAGTATCGGTTTTGCCAGTTCTCGGGGAGCTCGCCTTGCTCCTGCGGGGAGAGGGTGCCCCGCCTTGCCGATACATACTGGCTGACCATGGTGATCAATAAGTCCGGAGGGATTTTTTCCTGCCCCGGTTCCGCCGTTGGTTCGGGTTCGGGCGCCCCTGAGCCGGGCAGCCAGTTTTTGAGGAGCACCTCCAACTCTTCGTCGCTGATATTGGGCTCCTTCCGGCGGATCAGATCGGAGACGATCTGGCGGGATATAGTGTGCATATCGAGCACACCCCCCAGCTGCTCGTTTACCTGTTGGGCCACATTCTCCGCCATGCCGCGGGGGCTGATGCCCCCGAGTTCTTTACCCGGTTTCTGTCGGCGTTTCAAGGCCTCGGCAATGACTTCCAGCTGGACTGATGTAGCCTTGTTGAGGATGAATTCGATTACGCTGTAGAGAGGTTCATCGGAGCTCATGAGTTCGCCCTCAGTATGCCCTGAATCGGATTAGAAAATCCAGAGCTGCTACATCGAGGGCAATCCATGGAATCCTGCAGTCCTGCAGTCCTGTTGGTCTATTGCGGCTGGCTGTGCTCGAGCAGTTTCGATGTCAGGTCTTGAAGATTGAAACAGGTAGCGTAGCGGTCGATTGACTTGTCGATCCTGTCATCCACGTAGCCCTCCGCATCAATCCCCAGAGCAGCCAGGTTTCGCGTCAACCGCTCCAGAGCGTCCCGAACCTCCGGATCATCGAACACGTAATGACCGCAGATCCGGGTAATCCGCATGCGCAGCTCCTCATTGTCTTCCACATCTTCGACGGATGCATCTTGGCTCTTTCCTGCCATCCACTTTCTCCAGCGCTGGCTGGATACCGCTTTTTTCGAGATGATTTCGATGATATTGGATACCGAGACGATGCGGCCTCTACGCTGTTCCGCTTCCTCGACCAAGCCCAGCTCGAGATAGGCGGCGGTCTCCTCAACCCCGAACTCCGGTGCCACGTTGGCGGCGGTAATACCGAGCAGCGGATGCTGAAGCAGGATGGAATCATCGAGGTAATCGGCATTGTGCTCCTTCAATCCGGCATCATTCCTTGCCGCCACTTGGGAGAGTGCTTCCGCTGCACCGGCATCAAAGCTACCCACGTTTTCGGTCATCCGCACCAAGGTGCCGGTTTGTCCCACGATGAAAGCCGGCAGGGGCAAACCCTTCCGGGCAAGGATTGCATTCAGCCTCTTGATAAACGACTCGTACACCTCCGGAGAGGTCAACCCGCCGCTGGTCTCCTCGGTACCGACTTCGTAGGAGATCTCGGGGAGCCCCCGTTTCCTACGCTCCTTTTCGACGTATTCGATCAGGGCCACGGTCCTCTCGATCACGGTCTCCAATTCATTGGCACCTTCTGCGTGGGGGTCTTTGGTCGGGTCGATATGCAGAAGGTCAAAACCCCGCAGCAGGTCCTCCAGGTAGGAGCGCTTGGCTATCTCCATGGCCGCCTCCGGGGAAAGCCCCTCCCGGCGTTCTGAGTCTCTCTGCCAGGGGCCGCCGTGGTCCCGGCAGACATAGCAGAGTCCTGCGAACCGGACTTGTTCTGCCAACTCCCTGATCGTTTCTACAAAAGACATTTGATCCCAGGAGCAGACATACCCTCCGCCCAGTCCCTTCAGATCCACCTGGTTTCTGCTGGCGATAAACATGATCGGGAAGTTCCTGCGGTTGGCGACCTGCAACGTAACCCGAACGATGCGTTTTGACATCGGTCCGATGCCGAGAAGGGTCGATGTAAGACCATGTTCTTTCTGGAGTGCTGTCAAAGAGATAAAAAAATCCGGCATGGAAAGGGATGCTGTCATGTTTGTACCGCCGATCTTACCTGTCCGGGGATATGTATTCAATTCCGTAGTAGGCGCAAAGCTCTTTGAGCTCCTGGGCGATATCCCCTATGGCCACGGCCAGATGGTGGGAGAATCCGTGCTCCCTCTTCAACTCAAACAGCCTCTGGTAGTCTTTCACGCGCAGGTCGGATCCGGAGTACAGGATCTTTCTGGCCGTATCCGGAGAACTCTCGCCGGTAAAGACCAGCATCTTCAGCCCACCCTCCGGAGTTTGCACCATACCGATACCGGTCTTCACGCCGTATTGGAACTGACCGATCACGCTGGGACCGAGGTTCGTTCCTGCTTCCCGGCTTACCCCGTGTTCGATCACCGCATC
The DNA here is from genome assembly GCA_023136785.1 of Spirochaetales bacterium. Taxonomy (GTDB): domain Bacteria; phylum Spirochaetota; class Spirochaetia; order SZUA-6; family DRHE01; genus JAFGQJ01. Next base: position 1,933 of record JAGLQP010000077.1, on the reverse strand, counting down.
GGTCACAGCCACCTCGCCTGCCAAGACCTGACTTTTAAGTTTTTCCGGAGGTTGCCCCTCTTTTTTGGCTCGATTGAGCAAGGCTGGGTCCTCCGGTTCCATGGTTCCGGGAATCCCGATGCCGCAGTGGCCTAGTTGAAGAACGTCGCTGCCACGGCTCCAGTTGACGAAGTCGAGGAAAGCGGCAGGCTTACCGGACAGGAGGGTTCCCATGCTCTGGATCACCGCCCCGGGCCAGTCGGATTCACAGGCGAATGCTGTGACATCCCCCTTGGAGAGGGCCCAGGAAATGGAGAGACACGGGGACATGCTGAAACTCCCCCCCATGATCTCGGGCCAGCACTTGAAGGCAGCCGAGGTGAATCCCTCAGCCTTGATGATTGCTCTGAGGGCATGGTACAGGCGCGCTCCCTGGTAGAGCATCTTCTGATCACTGAGCAGGTTCAGCCGGCCCCGGCTCATCTCGTCCCGGGTTTTCAGGATGTCTTCTTCGCTGAAATTTTGCTTAGCCCTGGTGCCCTCGGTTTCCATGCTGTCGTAGACCTCTCGTACCCGGAGCAGGTCCACCGTGTTGACCGTGGTCCCGAAGGTCTTGAAAAACAACAGCTGATCCCCCGTTGCCGAGTGAAATCCTCCCGGGGCATCTCCGAAGCGGCCCAGGTAGTCGTGACGGAGACACTTGACCGTATGATAGGCGTTGAGAAGGATCTTGAGCTCTTTCTGAAGTTCCGCCGACTGGGGCGAACCGTCGAGGAAGCGGGCATACCTGCCGATATATTTGGCCACGCAGTTGTTCATGTCATTGCCGCAGACACTGTTCGTAGCCCATTCGTAGCTTCCGATCGATAGATTCGGTTCTTCATCGGCGGCGGTGATGATGGGGATCTTCTGCAAATACGGATTCATGGCGATCAATGGGAATACGTAACCGTTGGGAAAAGCGGAGTTGAAGATCAGAATCACGTCGACCGTTGCCTTGGCAAACTCCTCCGCGACAACCCCGGCCTCGTGATAGCCGAAGATGCGTTTTCCATAGTAGATGGAGTCTTTGCTGATGCTTCCCTCTTGCTTGAGAGCCTCGAAGAGCGCACGGATATTCTTCTCGCTGTGTTCCTTGCCCGCGTCGTTGAACTCCTTGATCGAGTTGGTCACCAAACCCAGCTTGGGGGCCGACTCGCGGCCGTACGGTGGTTTGTTGTTTAACTCCATATCAATTGTTGCCTTTCAGCGCTTTCTCGATCATCGCGGACATCGTGTGCTGAGGTTTGTAGCCGAGAAGCTTTCGAGCCTTTTCGCTGCTGATCGAGTAGGGCTCGCAGCCGCCTATCCTGGCACTGTCGTACTCCAGTCCCAATATAGTGGCTACCCGCTCGATGAAGTCCCGGTAGCGAAAGGGTTCCGGTGCTGCGATGTTGAAGACGTTGTTCTTGGCTTTCTCAAAGTGGTCTATGGCCAGAGCAAACCCTTCGGATGTGTCATCGGGGTCGGCGATCTGATCCACGGCGGGTGACCCGTCGGCGAACAGAGGGCAGAACAATCCCTTGCCGCCGCCGAGTTTCGGATCCAGCCTTTTCCTGTCCTCGGGGCTCAGGTCGTCCTGCCAGAACTCGTATCTGAATATCCTTAGCAGTTCGCTGTCCTCGAGGGCCCAGTTGATCCGAATCACCGTCCAGGGCAGGTCGTAGGTCTTCCCGTAGTTCTCGCAGAGACTCTCCCCCACGGCTTTGGCCAGGGCATAGAACCGGCCGGGCATCGGGTGTATTTTGGTAACTTCGGTAATCGGCGAATCGTATCGAATCGGCCCGGTGGCGTACACCGCGTCTGTGCTGGCAAAGACAAAAAGCTTGAAACCTTTCAAGTTTCTTGCCGCTTCGAGCAGATTGAAGGTGCCTCGAATGATATTGTCGAACAGGGAGGTGTTGTCCTTTTCGAA
>JAGLQP010000076.1 GCA_023136785.1 Spirochaetales bacterium | reverse complement strand
AAGGGAAAGAAAGAGTTTGGCAGGATCGACCACAGGTTTTTTCCGCGCGGGTTCACCTGGGATGTGGCGGTGAGCAGGATCTGCGGCGTACTGCAGATGCCAAAGGTAGGAGCTTTCGAGGCAAACCCCTCAGTCTATCTCTACTTCTACGACGGGGCGGAGGGGATGCGCGACCTGGAAGAGCACAGCAGAGCTGTGAAACGCCCGCGGGGTTATTCCTGCGAAGAGCTTGGGGGTGCGGCCTACTGCACGGAAGAGACGTTCCCCTTGATCGAGCGTCTTTCTACAACCCTGCCCTTCTTCGTTTCCCCCTATGGTACAGGCTGCAGCCGCTACGCGACGGCCCTTCAAGCGGAGGAAGGCGTCTACACAACCTGGCAGCAGTCGCAGCCAGACCTATCTCAACCTCTGGTCATGCATTTCACCGGCCGCGACCAGATAGAAAACATTCTTTCCTGAAAGGGGCGATCATGGCAGCAAAGGAATTGCAAAAAATGTACCTGGAGGGGAAAACCGGCCGAGGGCCTTTCCTCCGGGACGGTGAGAAATCCAAACCCAACTTTCTCGTGATCTCTGTCGATATGGTGCCCCCCGAGTTTGCCTTTAAAGACCGCGCCACGACTACGGTCCATACACCGAACATCGATGCCCTGCGCCGGCAAGGGGTGTTTTTCCGCAATGCCTTCGCTACCTCCCCTCTGTGCTCGCCATCCCGCGCTTCCTATCTGACCGGCCGCTACTCCTACATCACCTCGAATGCCGAACGGGGTCATGACGGCCACGTTTTTCATCTTCGGGACCATGACGTCCTCTTCCCCGAGTACCTCAAACGAATAGGATATCACACCCGTCACGCGGGGAAGTGCCACGTGGGAGCCCGCCGATTTCTCGAGCTGTTCGGCGAAAACGACGCACCCTGGGACCGCTGGTCGCCGCCATGGTATGACGACGAGCAGTACATCGGTTTTCTCAAAAACCAGGGTTTGGAGCCATTCGAGTTCGAGCGCTCCATCTACGGCAGGCAGAGGAAGGGAGGGGAGAGGGGCAACTCCTACGGAGGCTGGATTGCGGCGCAACGGGGACGGCCCTTCCCGAAACAAGCGACCTACTCAGCCTTTCTCGTCGATCGGGCGATTTCCTTCCTGCAGACCGAAATTCCCTTCTACCTTCAGCTCGATTTTTTTGCCCCACACCAACCCTTTGCCATCCCCTCGGGAATGGAGCAGAGGGAAGCAGAACTTCGTGGGGCGATGAAACTGCCTGATTCCTACCAGGAGCTCGTGAAGAACGACTTCAGGTCACCCCGGAGGGAGCCGCGGGTCTATCGTCTGTACCGCAAGAATTGGGGGCTCCTGGAGGAACAGACGGTCCTGGATTACCGGGTGGCGAACCAGCTGCAGTACGAACTGATCGACGAACTGCTAGGGAAGCTCTTTTCTCACCTGCAGGATCGCGGTCTGTACGATTCTACCTGGATTGCCGTTTTGGCAGACCATGGTGAGATGAACGGGGAGCTGGCCCTGATAGACAAGGGAGCCTTTCTGCACCCAAGGGTCGTGCGCGCTCCTCTGCTGCTCAAACCCCCGAAGGACTTCCCTCTCGCACAGCGGGGCCAAGAGGTGGATGGTGTGTGCTCGCTGCTTGACCTGGCTCCGACAATCCTCAAGATCTCCGGAATCGAGACTCCGGAACGCCTGGACGGCTGGAGTCTGCTCAACACCGCGGCCGGCAAGACGCGGCCCGCAGAAAAACCGGTGATCTTTGAGGTCTGGAACCACGTCGTACCCAACCCCTGTGTCGGCACCGTGTTCTCCGGCTCCGACGGAAAGCGGTACAGCTTCGTGTACAATGCGGCGGATGATCAGGACGAGCTGTATCGCCTGGGCACTGAAGCGGATGGTCCCAACTGCATCGATGATCCCGATATGGAGCAGATCCGTGTCGAGGGGATTCGGGTGCTGACAGCCAGAATGGAGGCGGATCCTCGCTGGTTCGTATACAGCCAGTACCTGCGTCTGGAGCACTCAGAACATCTGCCGCCCGGGTCCGGCGATCGACAGCTGTTTGTGGGAAAAAACGACAGGTAGTTCCAGCCGATGGTTCATATCCACCCCACCAGTTCCTCGATACGCCTGCGGGTCAGTTCCTGCAGCTCCGATTCTGAGAGGCGATCGATCTGATTTCTGGAGATGACCCTCCCAAAGCGAATCTTCACCTTGCTCGGCCGAATCAGCCAGGAATTCTTGTTTTTCAGTGTAAACAAACCGGAAATACCCACGGGAACCAGGTCCACCCCCGCCTGTTTTGCGAATAGAAAAGGCATACGCTTGAACGAGCGCAGCTTCCCGTCCAGAGTGCGGTGGCCTTCCGGCAGGATCACCAGGGACTGTCCGCGCTTCAAAACTTCATGGGCCAGTCTGTAGCTCCGCATGGCTGCAAACACATTCTCCCTGCTGATGGCAATGTTTCCAACACGGCGAATCGCCAAACCGTACAAAGGCCAGCGAAACTGACGGGTGGCTTCGATGGATCGTACCATACCGGGGATGAAGCCACCGAGCAGCGGCATGTCGAATACACTCACGTGATTTGACATATAGATATACACGTTGCCCGGCACTATCTGTTCCACCCCCTGAACCCGAACAGGAACAAAGAGGAGGCGAAACACGTTGCGCAGCATCCTTTTCAGCAAGGAATCGTAGGTCTGAGCAGAAAAAAACAGGGACAACACGATGGCGGCCAGGCAAACCAGGGCGATTTGGGACAACCCCGCAGACCACATGTATAGAGCCACCACCTTCTTCATTGCCAGAACACCTCCAGATCTCGATGCAGGCATTCCACCACCACAGGAGTAGTACCGACAAGCTCCCCATCCGGGGTAAGGACTTTGGGAACAGACGTGGAAATCCGGATATGCTTGGCCTGAAAGGTTTCGACTTCCGGTAGGTGGATGTGCTCACCCGTGAATATCATCGGAAAACATTTCAGAAGGCGCCGGCGCGTGACTGGACCGAGCAAAGTCAGATCGAGCTTTCCGTCGTCGATCTCGGCATTGGGAGCCATGAGAAAGTTCGAAGTATAGCGGGTATTGGAGATCTCGGTGAAAATATTCTCTCGCTCCAGCCTTTTACCGTCAATTTCGATCACCAGCGGATAGCTCTTCAGGAACAGGGTCTGTACAAATACTCCGTATGTGTAGGCTATATTCCCAAACACCTTCAACTTCCCCGAGGCCGCGGTCACGTCGGCAACAAATCCCAATCCGAGGATATTGAGGTAGTAGAATTGATCGCCCCCTACTCGGAATCGACCCACATCCACCATGCGCAGATGATTTCCTTGGATAATCTCAACCGCCTGTTCAAGCTGCCCTGTTTCGAGGGCAAGATCTTTGGCGAAGGCGTTTCCTGTTCCCGTGGGTAAAACACCGATAGGAATTCGCCGCTCCGAAGGATTTCTGTAGTATCCGTTTACTACTTCGAACAGCGTCCCGTCCCCACCCGCTGCAATCACGCCATCGTAGTTGTTGAAGACAGCCTGCTCGACAATCTTCACCGCGTGACCCGGATACTCGGTACGACGGAGGTCTACCTGGATTTCATACTTCTGAAAAATTTTGCGTATTTCGGGGAGGAGTTTTCCGGCCCGCCGATGTGCTGCGTGTGGATTGAATACCAACAGTACCTTCATAGCCTGCTCACCCCCCAAGCTGCCAGAATATCTTCTTTGCCTCCTCCCGTCAAACCGGTTTTTGCTACAGTTTTATTGCCCACTCCGATTGATGTTGGGCAGACAATCGTGTACACCTACCTTTTGAGCAGAAGTTTTATCCACGTCGCCGTTGATGCGACATTCAGGAAGACGAGGAAGATGAGGGAACAACAGGCACTGCAGCTTCTCGAAATCTCGGATGAGCAGCTGGCGGCGGTGGAAGCCATGGTTCAGAGCGCCGCCAGGGAGTCAATACAGTTTTGGAAACTTCCCCCGTGTGAAGAAATCTACATACCCGTTGAGGATGCAGAGATCAGGGTTTTACATATCAGGCCGGAACGGCCGGCTGCCAGACGGCCCCTCGTATTTATTCCCGGTTGGGGGGTGATACCCGAAGGATTTGCAGAGCTTTACGGGGTAATCCATGGACAGGCGGATTTCTACTACATCGAGACCAGGGAAAAGGGTAGCAGCCGTATACACAGCAAGCGGGCTGATATGTCTGTAAGTCAGAGCGCCAGGGACATTCAGGCGGCTCTTGACAGCCTGGGGCTCTCCAAGCTCGACGATTTCGTGCTGGCAGGAAGCTGTTGGGGTTCCGCCACCATCCTGCAGGGAGTGATCGACGGATCTCTCGATGCGCCGACGGTTGTAGCGATCGATCCTATGCACTCCCTCTGGTTTCCCAAGTGGCTGCTGCGCTACGTTTCTCCGATTCTCCCAATACCCGCGGTGAACCTGCTCAAGCCGATCCTACGGAACGCGTTGCTCGGAGACATGGAGGAAGAGGCCCAGAAGAAGCGTGTAGACGCCTTTATCGACGCCGCGGATAACTGGAAATGGAAAAAGTCAGCCGCCGGGGCCATCGATTTCGAACTATACGGCAAGCTGTCTCGAGTCGACAAGGAGATCTTCGTTTTCAATGGCAGCGTCGACAAGATCCACGAGAATGCAAACTATCCGCAGATCGCTTACGAATTGCCTAAAGGACGGCTCATCTATATGCCCGTACACGAGAGTCAACGGGAACGCTGTATGGCCGTGGCTTGCCTCGAGTTCGCCAAGGTAAAGAGGGAGAAGGGGGTCCCAGCATCCCTTGCCCGCTTCGAGATAGCTGTGCGCTGAGGAGCTAATTGTGGTTGTCCCGCAGTTGCGGGACAGCCTCAATTCCACTCCCTGGGCTTGTTGTAGCCCTTAACTTTAACGTACTCCTTGGCCTGATGCACGAACGCCTGAAGACGGGTTTCGATCCCCGTATCTTCCTGACCGTCGAAGGCAATATCCACCCAGGGCATGTCATCGTGATCTTTACGGAAGGCGGTGGACAGCGAGGCGACAATGGTCCCGGGCAGACAGGTGAAGGGCAGGATGTTCGCTACCCCGGAGATTCCAGTTTTTGCCAAACCCACAGCTGCGCCGAGAGCCAGGGGCGGATCACCCACGTAGTCCCTGTGGATGTATGGCTCGCAGAGCTCGAGGATATCCTCAACCGGAATGATCCGCTCCGAATCGATCGTGTCGGCCAGGGCGTGTTCGAACTTCGAACCGATCTGGCGCTGGAAGTATCCCTGAATCCTCGCCTTCACCACGTTCAGCACCTCTCCCCGCCAACCGCTTTCCTCCCGGTAGCGCACCGAGGACAGCTCGATCCACTCCCGAACCGGAGACATCATGGTTTCTGCGCCGAGTGACTCCAGACGCTGTCGCAGGAAGCCGCTGCAGTAGGGGTTGTCCCGCATGAAGATCTCTCCGACGATGGCGATCACCGGTTTTCGCGGAATATCGAGCATTTCGATCTTCTTGAAGGCTTCCCCCGCCTCTTTGAGCACATCGAGGGTGTCCTTGGCACCGGTTTCCACGGAGTGAACAATCTTATCCAGATACTTCTGATACACCTCCTCGGTTTGTCCGGGCACCGCTTCGTAGGGCTTACGCTCCTGCCGCAGCTTGCCCAGGATTTCCGCAGACACCAAACCCTTCCAGACCACCAGGCGGAACTTTAAACCCTGACCGCGGGAGAAGTCGGCGTAGGAGTTCTTGTTGTTCGGGGAGATGATCTCTACATCTTTGAAGCCCAAGTGCTCCATAATGATGCGCTGAAACTTGTTGTACTGCCCGAACCGGCAGGGACCGCTGTGGGAGGGCATGAAGAAACTGGTCTTGCCGGGATCAATCCCCGGCTCGTGGAGTTTCTTCAAGAAACTGCCTGTAGTGCAGATCATGGGAAAGCATTCCCGCGAGGAAGTGTACTTCCTACCCCACTCCATGTCTTCCTCGCCCTGCATGGGCAGGACTTCCGCGTCGATGCCGCAGGCTCGGGAGGCGGCGGCCAACAGGTAGGCGCTGTCGCACATGTAGGGAAAGTAGAGTTTCCGTCCTTTGGACGGGGATGCTTTGAACACCGATACCGGTGCAAATTCCTTTTCCAGCACCTCGGCTTTGGCTTCGCCCTTCAAGCTGTCGAGGAAGGCTTCGCAGCGGGTGATCATACCGGCATCGGCACTGTGCTCATCCACTTCGAGCTGAAGATAGGGTTTACCCCGCATTTCCTCCCTGACGTAGTGGGAGAGGAACGAGTCCGGGCCGCAGCGAAAGTTTGTGATGTACACGGCGTGTAGACGTTCGTCGTTGGCCACCATCCGCGCCCCGGCCAAGATCTTCTGGCCGCTGGGCCAGTACATCATATCGTAATCCGCGTAGATCTCGTCTATCGTTTCTCTGAGAGGCAGAAAATCCAGGGGAAGAGGAAGAACATCCAGATCGATCAGCTTTTTGATCAAGCTGAGGTTGAGCTCGGGATCGCCCGTGTTGTAGGGCCGTCCGAGCATGACGACGGACACCCTGTTCGAAGGAAGGCTGGCAAGGATCTTCTGACCCTCTTCGAGCAGTTTATTATCAAAATCTTCCTGAGCCTTCTCCGCCGCTGTCACGGCCTGAGCTACCTTTTTCGGGGCGGTGCCGAAGGTTGTTTTCATAAACTCGGACAGATCGTTGACCAACTTTTTTCGGGAGTAGCGGAAGTGCAGTGTTGGAACGAGGAATTTCTTCGCCGTTTCTTCCCCCTTCATGGCACCACGGATCATGAAGGGATAGGACTGAACCCAGGGACAGTTGTAGTTGATGGTGGGATTCTGCTCATCCGCCGGGTTGTCCACCACGAAGGGCATGAAGATATAGTCCGGATCCTTTTCCAGGAGGTCATAGATGTGTCCGTGCATCACCTCCACTGGGAAACAGGTCTCCGCTACCAGCATGCCCAGCGATTGGGTGACCAAGGGCCGATCCGACGGGCGGGACAGCACGACCCGGAAACCCAGCTCTTCGAAGAAGGTGCGCCAGTAGGGGAGCCGCTGATAGTAGATCATCAGACCCCTTGGAATGCCGATAGTGGTCTGGGTTGCCGCAGCCTGCTCGGCCGGTTCATCCTGATAGTCTCCGAGAAGCAGCTTCTCTCTCAAGCAGAAGAGGTTGGGAATTTCCTTTCTTCTCCGCTCTTTCTCTTCCTTTTTCCCCTGTGGCTGGTACTTGTCGCAGCGGTCTCCGTAGAACAGGGCTCTCTTCTCTCCCTCTATGACCACTTTGTGTACATCGCAGTGATTCTCGCACCCCTGGCAGGTGAAGCGGCTTATGGTGTAAGGAATCTTACTGACCTGGAAACCCTTAAAATTCGTCTTGTTGCCGTTTTTCTCAACTTCATCCCGAGCCAGCATGGCCGCTCCGATAGCCCCGGTCACATCGAAATGCGGCGGCACGGTAATCTTCTTGCCGGTCAGGGCTTCGAAGGCGGCAACAACGGCGGGATTGTTGGTCACCCCGCCCTGAAACAGGATGTGGTTGCCGATCCGTTTTGCCCCCACAACTTTTTGGATGTAGTTCTGCACGATGGAATAGGCCAGCCCACCGATCAAGTCTTCCTTGCCGGCGCCCTTCTGCTGATGGGAGTTCAGATCGCTCTCCATGAATACGGTACAGCGGTCGCCGAGACGGGATGGCTGCTGCGCTCCCAGGGCCAGCTCGCCGAACTCATCTACGATTTCAATGCCCAGCTTCTCCGCCTGTTCCTCCAGGAAGGAGCCGGTGCCGGCGGCGCAGACCTTGTTCATCTCGAAGTCCACCACAACACCGTTGTCGATACTGATATACTTCGAATCTTGTCCACCGATCTCAAAGACCGTATCGACCTCGGGGTGGTAGAAAATAGCCGCCGTGGCTTGAGCGGTAATCTCGTTCTTGATCGTATCGGCACCGATGAAGTGTCCGGTCAGATAACGACCTGAGCCAGTGG
>JAGLQP010000075.1 GCA_023136785.1 Spirochaetales bacterium | reverse complement strand
GAGACCGGATTCGAGGGGGAAGTGCTCAGCGTAGGACCCGGAGTCTGCAGTACCGCCGGTCTTTCAACGGAGATCGTCCATATGGTATACATGCGCGTGGGGGAGGAGCCGGCGGCCAAGCCGCGACTCGAGGGCTCGGAACGAATTCGGGTCCTGAGGATTCGACCCGAAGAGTTCGGGAGCTTTCTAGCCGAAGGTGAACGGGACCGGCGCATCCTCGATGCCAAGCTGTATATCTATCTCAAAGACCACCTGCCAATGAGAATAGAAACATGAAAAAAATCATCCTGCTGCTGATCTGCGGGGCGGTCGGAGCCGGGCGCGGTCTGGTGCTGGGGGCAGTCACATCCAGAACCCGCGGATAGCGAGGATAAAATATGGAAAGCAACGGTTGGATCGAAGTACTTGCGGAGAGCGAGCTGAAAGAGGGCGTTCCCGTCGTAGCCGAAGTGGAGGAGGAAAAGATTCTAATCGTCCGGGCTGAAGGCAAGATCTGCGCCTGCGGGAATGAGTGCAGCCACTACCACGCCCCTCTGAGCGACGGACTTGTCGCCGGACACATCGTCACCTGTCCGTGGCACAACGCCCGCTTCGACATTCGGGATGGACGTCTGGACGCCCCTCCGGGCCTCAATAACCTTCCCTCCTACGGAACCAAGGTGGAGAATGGGCAGGTATGGGTACGGCGGTTCGGTAAAGGAACGATCCCGATGCCCGAAGGAGGAGATGACCGTACCTTTCTGATCGTGGGAGCCGGAGCGGCGGGCAACTCGGCGGCGGAGACACTGCGCCGGGAGGGCTTTGCCGGGCGGATCGTGATGGTTACCGGGGAAGCCCACGGACCCTACGACAGAACCATGCTTTCCAAGGATCTGCTGTCCGGCGAAGCGCCTGCCAAGTGGCTTCCCCTGCGGGGACAGAAGTTCTACGATCGTCTGAAAATTGAAGTTATACCTGAGAAGCTGGTCACCGCCGTGGATCCCCCCAGCCGCAGTGTGACCTTTGCCGACGGAACCACGATGAAGGCCGACAGGATCCTGCTGGCCACCGGGGGAACGCCCCGAAGTCTCGATCTGCCCGGTGCGGACAAGCCGGGCTGCTTTCTTCTACGCTCCCGCAAGGACGCCGAGGCGATCCTCGCCGCTCTAGAGCAGGCCAAAACCGTAGTAATCGTGGGAGCGAGCTTCATTGGGCTGGAGGCCGCTTGCTCCCTGCGCACGCAGGAGATCGATGTCCACGTGGTTGCTCCGGAGGCGGTGCCCCTGGCCGCCGTGTTTGGTGAGCAGATCGGCCGGCGGATCAAGAAGACCCACGAGGAGAACGGGGTCACCTTCCATCTCGGTCAGACCGTGAAGGAGTTCGCGGGCCAGGACCGGGTCAGCGAAGTCTTCCTGGCGAACGGTAGCCGCCTGAAGGCGGATTGTGTGATCATCGGTGTGGGAATCCGGCCGGCCGTGGAGTTTCTGGAGAGCAGCGGGCTGGTGAAAGAAGGCGCTGTGCCGGTGAACAGCCGGTTGGAGACGGCTGCAGAAGGCATCTTTGCCGCCGGAGATATCGCCCTGGTTCCCGACGGGCGCAGCGGAGGGCTCCGCCGGGTCGAGCACTGGGTGGAAGCGGGCCGTCAGGGCATGCACGCGGCCCGATGCATGCTCGGCGCCAAGGGCAGCTACAGGGAGGTACCCTTTTTCTGGAGCAAGCAGTACGGTAGTTCGCTGCGCTTCATCGGATACGCGCCGAAGTTCGACCAGGTGGTGTTTCGGGGAGATGTGAGTGACAAGACCTTCCTGGCCGGATTCTATGTCGGTGGGACCTTGAGAGCTGCGGCCAGTGTGGGCCGGGCTCGGGAGCTCATTCGACTGGGACAGCTGCTCGAGGCGGGGAAATCGGTGAACCCGAATCAACTGAAAGACCCGAGCTTCGACCTTCTTGGGCTGTAATCTTCCGGTACTTCGAGCATGAAGGCGCTGGTAAAGAAACAGTCAGAACCTGGTCTTTGGCTGGAGGAGGTTCCCGAGCCGGAGGTCGGGCTGACCGATGTTCTGATCAAGATCCACAAGGCCTCGATCTGCGGTACGGATGTTCATATCTACAACTGGGATCCCTGGTCACAGAAGCATGTTCCGGTTCCCATGGTCATCGGGCATGAGTTTGCCGGAACCGTCGAAGCGGTGGGTGAGCTGGTCAAGGATTTCTATCCCGGTGATGTAGTCAGCGGCGAGGGGCATCTGGTCTGCGGCCACTGCCGCAACTGCCTGGCCGGGCGCAGGCACCTGTGTGCCAGCACCAGCGGCGTCGGCGTCGACCGACCCGGCTGTTTTGCCGAGTATCTGTGCATCCCCCAGACCAACGTCTGGCACGCGGATTCCCGCATCTCTATGGAGGTGCTCTCCTGTTTCGATCCTCTGGGAAACGCCACCCATTCCGCTCTATCCTTCGACGTTCTCGGCGAGGATGTGCTGATCACCGGTGCCGGGCCCATCGGCATGATGGCCACGGCCATCGTGAAACACGCCGGAGCCCGCTATGTCACGGTTAGTGATGTCAACCCATACCGACTGGAGTTGGCGGCGCACATGGGCGCGACCAAATTGGTGAAAGTACCGGAACAGTCTATAGCATCGACCCAGAAGGAGTTGGGCATGAAGGAGGGCTACGACGTGGGTTTGGAGATGTCAGGCTCCGCCGAGGCCTTCAACGAGATGCTTCTAAACATGTGTCACGGGGGAAAAATTGCACTGCTGGGAATCCTGCCCCCACACACCGGGGTGGACTGGGATCTGGTGGTGTTCAACAGTCTAACCATCAAGGGGATCTACGGTCGGGAGATGTACGAGACCTGGTACAAGATGACCATGATGATCCAGACCGGATTGGATATCACCCCAATCATTACCCACCGCTTCCACTACACCGAGTACCAGAAGGGCTTCGAGGTGATGCGCTCCGGGATGTCGGGAAAGGTGCTGCTGGATTGGACGGAATGAGAACCCTGCGGAGTGTAGATTAAAATAGGAGTCTCAACGGCCCTTGCGTACGAACTCCCGCAGTCGTATGAGCTGATCCTCGTTTCCCAAGGCTATGAGCACGTCCCCTTCGCCGAGAATCACCGAGGAAAGGGTAGAGGTGGTGGATGGGTTGATCCGCATTCTCCCATCCGGGGCGTTGATGCCCACAATGAGCGCCCCGGTGTGCTGTCCGATTCCCGCCTCTTTGAGGCTCTTATCGATCAGGGGGGAACCGGAGGCCAGCCCAACCTCCTCTATGCGCATGTCCAGCTCACCGCCCTCGACGATCACGTCGAGAAAGTTGAGCAGGCTCGGCCTTAGGACCAGGGCGGCCAGTCGCCGGCCGGCGATTTTCTTCGGCGAGATCACCCGGTTCGCTCCGGCCTTGATCAGCTTGCGGGTGGTTCTCTCCTCGGCGGCCTGGCTGACGATGAGCAGATGAGGATTAAGCTGGCGGGCGGTGAGCACCACGAAAACATTGGCCTCGTCATCGGGAAGGGCGGAGATCAGACCGGAAGCCTTCTCGATCCCCGCTTCAACCAGAACCTCGTCGTTGATCGCATCCCCCTCCAGGATCAGGATCGACTCATCCCGGGAAAGGTCTGACTGGGAGGGGTCCCTGTCTACGATAACGAATTTTTTCTTGGAGCGTCTGAACTCGTAGGCTGCTTCCCGGCCCACGTCTCCGCCGCCGATGATAATGAAGTGTTCTTTTAAATGTCGGATCGCTCGTTTCATCCTTCGCTCCCTCATTGCGTGTAGGATCTGCCCCTCGAAGACATAGGTGATGAGCACGGTTACCGAATATCCTACAGTCCCGATGCTGAGCACGAGAAATATGATTGTAAAGTGCTGTCCCGCAGCGGACAGGGGCTTTACCTCGCCGAAACCTACGGTGGTGATGGTGATAAAGGTCATGTACAGACTGTCCCGGATGGACCAGCCTTCGATCAGCCTGTAGCCTATGGTCCCTATCACAATCAGGAGAGCCAGGAGAAAGATCGCGGTCAGGAACCGTACGAAGGTAGAAAATCTGCCCATGGGCGTGAAAATAAGGATATGGATCGCTTTCGAAAAAGTCAAGGAATGGAGCTTGTCCGGCAGCCGGAGCGCCGGACAGGCTCTATTTCGGCTGCCCAAATCACGATACTGCGGATCATGTCGTAGTATGTTCAAAACGTATCGATCCCTCGGGGAAATCTCATTGGATAGGAGGTAGCCTCAATTGCAAATTATAGGATCCTCTCCTATAGTGGGTGGGTATGAATACAGTTGCTATTGTCCGTGATCCGATCTACCTGAAACACTCCAACGGCCCGATGCATCCGGAAGGGCCGGAACGGCTGCTGGTTATCGACAGCATGCTCTCGGAGTTTCCTCTCAAAGAGCAGCTTACCGACATTCCTCCCCGTGACGCCACCTTCGAAGAGCTGGCCTGGATCCATGATGAGAATTACATTCGGCGGATCGAACAAACCCGGGAGAGCAGGTTCACGGTTCTCGATCCGGATACCTCGGCAACCTCGGATTCCTACGCGGCGTCCCTCCGGGCGGCAGGGGGTACGGTGGAAGCGGCGGCAGCGGTGCTGCGCGGGCGTTTTCCGGCGGCCTTCGCCTTTGTCCGTCCCCCCGGGCATCATGCCGAGGCGGGGCGAGCCATGGGCTTCTGCCTGTTCAACAACGTGGCGGTTGCCGCAGCGTACGCTCTGCGCCGGCACGATTTGAAGCGGGTGCTGATCGTGGATTGGGATGTGCATCACGGCAATGGGACGATGCATTCCTTCTACGACATGGACGGCGTGCTCTACTTCTCCGTCCACCAGTATCCCCACTATCCCGGCACCGGGAGAATCGATGAGATCGGCCGGGGAGCGGGGCAGGGGTACACGGTGAACGTTCCCCTGTGCGGGGGGCAGGGCGACGAAGACTACCTCTTCGTGTTCCGGGAAATCCTAGTCCCGGTGGCTCGGGAGTACAACCCCGAGCTGATCCTGGTGTCGGCGGGTTTCGACACCCACCGCAACGATCCCCTCGCCTCCATGGGACTGTCCAGCAGTGGCTACGGTCTGCTCACCGCGGTACTGCAGGATCTGGCCGAGCAGTGCTGCCCGGGACGGATCGCTTTCACCCTGGAAGGCGGCTACGACCATACCGCCCTGTCCGAGGGTGTGGCCGATGTGTTGCAAACACTCATCAGCGGCAGGGGCGAATACTCAGAGTCCATGGACGGGGTGGGGGATGAAACCCGGCAGGTTACAGAGGAGGTGCGCCGGGTGCTCTCACCTCACTGGAAATCCTTTTAAGTAAAGGTAGAGGGCCCGGTTATGTCGAAACTTCGGATCTGTATGATCCACGGATACCAACTCACCGGAACGGGAAGCAACATCTTCGTCAACAACCTGGTACGAAGCTTCTGCCGTCTCGGCCATGAGGTGTTCCTCTTCTGCCAGGAAAAGAATCCCAGCAGTATAGATTTCATATCCCAGTATTCGGTCTTCGGCCCGGGAAACAGGGAGTACCGAACCCTGATGTCCAGGGAGACCCCCTACGCCGGGAAATGTACCCTCTTCAACCCGGAGATCAAAGGTCTCCTGCCGGTCTATGTCTACGATGAATACGAGGGCTTCGCGGTCAAGACCTTTCCCAAGATGAAAGTCGGTGAAATCGAGGATTATATTCGCTGGAATGTAAAAGCCGTAGAAACGATTTATTTGGAAAGCAAGTTCGATCTCATCCAGACCAACCACGTCATCATGTCTCCGTACATCGCCAGGGTGATGTGCAAGATGTACGACATTCCCTACTACGTTACTCTTCACGGCAGCGCCCTCAACTTCAGCGTGAGAAACGACATGCGTCTGCGTCCCTACGCAACCAAAGCCCTGCTCGGTGCAACCAAGATCTTTGCCGTCAGCAATCACAACCGCTTGGAGGCTGTCACCTTTTTCAAGAGAATCACATCCAGGATCGAACAGAAATTTACAGTGATCCCGGCGGGGGTGGACACCGATCTGTTTCGCATCCTCGAAAATTCCAAGCAGAAATCGATCGGCGAGCTGCGGTTGATATTAACGGAGCGGCTGAAGCTCCTTCCCAACGGCAAGACCCCGGAGCAGAAGCGCAAGTTTATTGGCCAACTCGAGGAGACCTCCTCCTTGGATGAAGTGGATGCCCTGGTGACGAAGTACAACGCCGGGTATACCCAGGGGCATCCGGATCAAGATATTATAGAGGCCCTGGGTCGAATCGACTGGAAGAAGAGCTGGGTCCTCCTGTTCGTCGGCAAGTATCTTTGGACTAAAGGGATCCAGATGGTCATCAGCGCCCTTCCCATCGTGCTGAACGCCGTCCCCGATCTTCACCTGCTTCTGGTCGGATTCGGAAGCTACAGGGAGGAGCTCGAAGCCCTAGTCTACTCCCTGGCCTCCGGACGCCGGGAGCTGTTTCGCTACCTGATCGAAAAGAGCATCTCCCAGATGCAGCCGGGGAATGAGCCCTGTGTTGAGAGACCGTTCAAGTTTTTGAGCGCTCTGGCCCGGAGAAAAGAGGTCAAGAGCTACTTCGATTCCGCTGAACGGAACGATATCTCCCGGCACGTCCATTTTCTCGGGGCTCTGAGCCATGCCGAGTTGGGCCGTCTCCTGCCCTGCGCCGACGGATTCGTTGCCGCCTCGGTGTGTCCGGAAGCCTTCGGCATGGTCTCGATCGAAGCCCTGGCCTGCGGGGTGCTGCCGATCATCTCCAACCAGACCGGTTTCAAGGAGATCGTCGACCTGGTCTCGGGAAATATTTATGAAGTGAACAATTCTCCCCGGGTGAATATCGATGAGGATATGATTTTCAACATCGCCGAAAACATCATCCAAAATATCAAAGGAGGGAATCTCCGCAATTCTACTTTGAAGCAGAAGTTCCGGCAGCTGACCGTGAATCACTTCAGCTGGGAGAGCATCGCCCAAACGTACGTATCGAGCTATACGCAGGAAGGGGAAAAACCGTGAGAGTCCTGTTTACCAATACCGGGCCGTGGGGCACGGGGAGTGCGACCGTCGTGAATGGAGTGATGAACGAGCTGATCCGGAAGGGTCATGAAGCCCGGGTCATCTTCCCCGACAGCGGCTTCGAATCCCCGGATTTCAACAGGTACTACGAAAATCCCGACAGGTTCAGCATCTTGAAGTTCCCCGTGACCTACAACGGGGAGCACCTGTACACTTTTCCTCTCATCATCACCGATCCCCACCCCCGCAATTTTCGCCACGCCTGGACCTTCAAGGACCTGAGCCAATCTCAACTCCAGGCCTATATGGGCTACTATGGTGAGTTCACCGAAAAGGTCATCGAGGAGTTCCAACCGGATATCATCGAGTGCCAGCATATCTGGATCATGGACTACGTGCTGGAGAAAAAAGGGTATAAATATATCTCCGTTGCTCATCACAGCGATCAACTCGGGTTTCGCTACGACAGGCGGATGCGCAGGTACGCCCGCAGGGCAGCCAGACACGCTTCCTGCATTATTGCGATCTCGGAGAGCGTCAAGGAAGAGGTTCTCGAGCTCTATCCCGTAGATCCGGAGCGGGTGGCGGTTCTGCCCAATGGGTATGATCAGCGTGTGTTTTATCGTGATGAGGTGGATCGTTCGGAGCTGCTGGCCCGCTTCGGCCTGGAGCGCTACCAGAATACGCCGGTCATTACCTTTGCCGGGAAAATATCGAAGACCAAAGGCATCGATTATCTCCTCAAAGCAAACAGGACCATTCAAAAGCAGCGGGAAGCAGCGATCGTGGTGTTCGGGGCCGGCGATCTCGAGGATGTCCTATCCGGCGGTTCCCCGGATGCCTACGAGATGAAAAACGTGGTCATGATGGGGCACCAGACCCCCGAAGTTCTAGCGGCCTTTCACAACATCGCCAAACTCAGCGTTCTCCCCTCCCGATCGGAAGGATTCGGCATCGCGGCTCTCGAAGCCATGGGCTGCGGCCTGCCGATGGTGGCTTCCCGAACAGGAGGCCTGGGAAAGCTCGTGGTCGGCGGATTGGTAGCTATCGGAGATTACCGGGAAATCGCCAGGCAAGCCTTGAGAATCCTGGCTTTACCCGAGAGGGAGTATCA
>JAGLQP010000745.1 GCA_023136785.1 Spirochaetales bacterium | reverse complement strand
GTAAAAGTATTGTTTTAATCGTTCGATAGGTTTGTTGCATGAAAGCACCTCCCAGGTTTTGATGTACTGCCAGGGCTGTGACAGCACATTCGGAAGGTGCTGTACGCGCTCGGCAGCTTTGCAACCATGTCCCACTTCTCCTGGGATTTAGGCCAACAGCTTTGCGTCCTTTTCTTTTGAAAAGTTTGCTCTTGTCGGCGCAATACCGACTTTTCTAATTCTTTTCTTTTTTCCTTCCTCTTTTTATCTGGTCCAGGCCAGGTACCAACCGCACTCCGGCTGGGCGGTGTCGTCGAGAGATGTGTGCATCTCCGATTCCTCAGCCTCCCCGTCTACAGCTATCACTCCAAAATCAAAATCCCCGTTTCCAAAATTCGCGTGATACAGCGTGTACTCAGGATCGTCGTCAGCGGGAATTTCATCGAACAGGATCCAGGACCCCGATTCATGGGCACGGTAGAAGATCTTGTATGTCGAAATTTCCGAAGGAGGGGGGTCCCAGGCCAGGGTCACCTCTTCATCCGTACAGAGCACCTTCTCCGTCCCGGTGTCCGGGTCCGGTGTGCTTCCAGGCACATCGAGGCTCTGCAGCAGATACAGAGAACAGCCGCTGGCGGTAAGCAACAGTGCCGTGATTAGGATGAGGATAGAGATTGTGCGGATAGATCTGGATAGAGGGATCACCACAGCACCTCCGAGTGATATCTGCCGTGCGGCAGACAGCGTCGGCGAAGATGCTGTGCTCGCGCGGCAGCTCTGCAACCATGTCCCGTCGACGACGGGATTTAGGCCATTAGCTTTGCGTCCTTCCCTTTCGGGAAGTTTGCCTTTGTCGACGTTTTTTATTGATTTTTTTTATTTATTTACAGGGCCCTATAGCTTGCTCCTAGTCGGTGCCCTTCTGCGCATTCGGATGCTTGCGGCACGAGCCGTGTCTAGAGGCCCATCCTGGCCAGGGAGGTCTTGTACGTCCCCTCCAGCCTCTGTTTCAGAGACAGTG
>JAGLQP010000744.1 GCA_023136785.1 Spirochaetales bacterium | reverse complement strand
AAGAACAACCAGGCCCAGAAGATCCGCCAGGAGGCGGAAGACGAAGCCAAGCGCATCGTTGAGGAAGCCAAGGAGAAGGCGGAGGAGCTGGAAGCGGAGATTCAAGCGAAGGTCGACAAAGTGGAGAAGGAGGCCTTCGGAAAAGGCCACGCCGAAGGCAGGGAAGAGGGTTTCCAGGAGGGCCGCCAGGAGGTGGAACGCCTCGTGGATACACTGCAGAAAATCATTTCCGCGGCCATCGATAAGAGGAACGAGATCATCCAGGAGTCGGAGACCCAGGTCATCAATCTGGTTCTCCTGATATCCAAGAAAGTGATCAAGGTGATCTCTGAGAATCAGAGGAACGTGGTCATCAACAATGTGGTCCAGGCGCTGCGCAAGCTGAAGAGCCGCGGCGATGTGGTCATTCGGGTGAACCTTGCCGACGTGGAGCTCACCTCGGAACATATCAACGATTTCATGAAGATGGTTGAAAATGTAAAATCCGTTACCGTTCTCGAGGATAGCTCGGTGGATCGGGGAGGGTGTATCATAGAGACCGACTTCGGTCAGATAGATGCGCGGATCTCTTCTCAACTCCACGAGATCGAGGAGAAAATTACAGAGTTGGCGCCGATCCGCTCCAAAGGAGAGGGATAACGGCGAAAACCCATTTTTCAGGGAGGGGAAAAAGTGGGACTATTCGACAAATACGCTTTCACGTTAGAAAAAATCGATCCCATTAAATACACAGGTGTGGTACAGAGTGTCCAGGGGGGCCTGATCGTTGAGTCGAAGGGACCCCGGGCCGTGGTCGGGGAGCTGTGCCAGATCGTGCTGCCGGAGAGTCGAAGAATCATCTGGGCTGAAGTCGTGGGCTTACGAGACAAGACCGTGCAGATCATGCCCTATGACGAGATGGAAGGGATCACCGTAGGGTGCAAGGTCATTGCCATGGGGGAGCAGCTCACCATCCCGGTCTCCGAAAAGCTGCTAGGACGAGTGCTAGACGCTATGGGCA
>JAGLQP010000743.1 GCA_023136785.1 Spirochaetales bacterium | reverse complement strand
CCCAATGGATACAGCGGCAGATTCATCTTTGACAGTGCGGAGGAATGATTCAGTCCTCGTGCTTTGGCGGCTGCCTCTCGGCGAACCCACAGGGCCAGGAAGGCAGCGGTTCGCTCCTCGCCCGGAAAAGAATCGACCAACTCCCTCTCCTCAGGGGTAAAAAAACGATTGAGAATCAGAGATAGATCTTGCATCTCTCGGATCTTTTCTACATCCACGCCCACAGACCGTCCGGAGGTGACGGCGATCAGTGCCAGATCTTCACAGTGGGAGAGATTGAACCCCAATTCTTCAGCTTCACCCAGGCCGGCGAGAAAGGGCTTGCCGTACCGGCCTGTGTCGAACCGCAGTTCGCCCGGGGATCGACGGATATATCCGGATAGAATCGTACGTAAGGATCCTCTAGCAACAGTGTATCTCCGCTCGTCCTTTTCAAAATGGAACCGGGTGCTCCTCTGTTTCTCCTCGGGGCTCAACAGCATTCGATGACGGGCTACCACATCTTGCTGTTGCTGCAGGGAGACTCGCCAGATGTGTACTTCTCGGGGTAAAGTGAAATGGTTTGCCGGAGACTGCATCAGTACGGCCGGCTAATTCGGGGGCGTATAGGTATAGGTTTGGCTTGTCGTTTCACCGGCGAGGATTCGAACCGCTTCCGCTATTCCCCACACAAGTACACCGTCTCCAATCAACTGTAATGTGACGAAGTAGTAGCCCGCCGGGATTGCGCTGTTCAGATATGTTCCTTCCCGACGTTGGTCCTGAGTCTTGATCGTAAATACGGGATCCGGGGTAATCGCCGGTGTCAAAGTTACAACGATGTCATCCGAATCAAATTCTTTTTTAGGCCACTGCACCATAAGATCCAGAGTACCAACCTCGCTCAGAAGTGCAATCTCGATCTGTACGGTGGTAATGGACCCGGCGGATATCTGCGCGGTCGAGTCCCCATCACCGATGATATGTCCGCCTGGGTTTATTGCGTTAACCGAGATGGTCCAAAGACCGGG
>JAGLQP010000742.1 GCA_023136785.1 Spirochaetales bacterium | reverse complement strand
TCGGGCTGCACGTTGTACAGTTGACCGCGAAGCCCCGCGTGGAAACGAAAACCCGAGATCACCTCGTCGAAGATGAGTACAGTGCCGTGCTTTCGAGTCAACTCCCTCGCTGCCTGGAGATACTCCCGGTCGGCGGGGATACATCCGCCCGCCCCGATAAAGGGTTCGAGGATGAAACAGGCCACCTCGGAACCGAAGCGTTTGAAATGATCCTCGAGCATATCCGTGTCGTTGAAGCAGGTGACCACTACCTCCTCTTCGATGGCCACCGGCAGACCTTCGGTGTCGCTGAACTGAAAATGATTCTTCCCCAGCTGATTTGTCGAATTGTTGTTGTGGTACTCAATGCCCACCAGTCCCCAGGGCTGCGCTCCGTGCCAGCCGCCGCCGATCTTCATCACCCGATCCCGTCCAGTGAATGCACGGGCCAGGAGGATCGCGTACATCGTGGCCAGAGAGCCGCTGGTGGTGAAGCGAACCCGGTCCATGCCGGTCTGCCGGCGGAGAATCTCCGCCGCTTCGATCTGGAAACCTTCGACGAAACCGGTCTGCAGACCCTCTCCGGCGGCGAAATAGTCACGGAGAGCTTCCGTCACCACCGTCGGGTTGTGACCGAGGATATTGGCGTGGTGTCCCTGCCAGAAATCGAGGATGCTGTGTCCGTCTTCATCGGTGATCCTCGATCCTCGGGCGCTGCGGATTCTCGGCGGGAAGGGTTTGATCAAGCGCAGGCTGTGGCTCCCGCCGTCGATCAGGCTCTTTTGAGCCTGCCCGTGACGTGACGCGGAGATCGGAAAACGGCGTTCATACTCTGCACTCAATTCCGCCAGAAGCTGGCTGTGGTCTCTCTGTTTCATTTTTGTCTCCATCCTGTTTCGAAGCTGACTATAGGTTGAAAGGCTGCGCTTGATCAAGCGGGGCGACTGACCGCAGCCGATCTGATAAGATACGGTAGCGGCGGGCCGTGAACTCGTCCGGCTCGTCTTGAAACCCGGAACGGGAGGTCACTGTGAAAGG
>JAGLQP010000741.1 GCA_023136785.1 Spirochaetales bacterium | reverse complement strand
AATCTCAGTCCGGTTGAACGAGGAAGTGCGATCCGGTATGATCATTGGCGCGGTGGGAACGACTGGGCACTCAACAGGTCCGCACCTTCACTTCGAGATACGCAGAAAAGGGGCCACTCGGGATCCGGTCCCACTCCTGCCTAACCATAAGGAAAAGAATTGATGGGAAGAAACAAGGCGCTATTCACGTGTACCATCCTCGCTCTGTTGCTCTCGCCGGTCCTTTGGGGCGAGCAAATTCGCGGCCTGGTTGTTCAGGAGGTGCGTGTGCCCAGTGACGCCGCTTTCGAACGAACCGTGGAGATATCCCTGGAGGAAGCCGCCGTCCTATCCTTGGAAGAGGAAACCCCGTTTCTCGAGGGCATACGAGTCGAGCTTCACCTATCCAATGAGCTGAAAAAGTACTTCGACAGCTACGCACTGGCGATATACAAAAACCTCTCGCCCCGACCTCGAGCGGCGGTGCGCTTCTACTCCGGCGAGCGGGCTTTTTTTCAATATTTGCCCTATTTGAACAGGATCTACATCCAAATCCCTATTGAAAAATTGCGGACCGAAGAACCTCTACCCGTGGGCACCTATCGTCTCGAGAATCCTGTCAGGCGGAGTGACTTTCCTCTGCTCATTACCATGGTCCCCCTTGCCAAAGGAATTCCTACGGCTATCGCGGACAAGAAATTTTATTTTTCCATTAAACCGTTGCTGGAGAAAAAAGGATTCGCAACCCTGGTACTCCACTTCCCTCCAGGCCTGGAAGGCGAAGAGGTAGCCCTGTTCGTGGATGATGAGAAGATCTCCTTCCCCGTTCAGCGGCAGGAACTATCCTCGGGAATCCATCAGCTCCAGGTTGTTTCCTCCTCCTTCAAAGAGGTTCATACGAGTTTCGCCGTAGAGTCGGGAAAAACGACAGTAGTGGATCTCTACCTCGAAGAAACGATCAGCCAACTGACGATCGAGGCACCGCAGGGCGCCGAACTGTATCTGGATGGGGAAAAGTTGTCCAATACCTTTCCCATCGCAAT
>JAGLQP010000740.1 GCA_023136785.1 Spirochaetales bacterium | reverse complement strand
TGTCACTGAGCGGGTGGGTGGTATGGGGTTTGAGAGCCGTGAATGGCAAACCATACTGATAGAAAACGTCCATAACTGAGAACTTGCCGCAGAAGGCGTCGCGGCGAAATTCCGGAGCCATTTTGTCCAACTCATCCGGATAGGCCTGGATTAATATGGGAACTCCGGCATCCTTGAGAGCAGCCACAGCCCCGGTTTCATCTCCGAAATTGGGCAGGCAGAGAATGAGGCCGTCATATTCCCCTCTATGTTCCTGTAGGAAATTGGCAAACAACCGTCCTTCCTGAGGTGTTTCCACCGCACCGTACCGCGTCGCTTCCGCATCCAGCAGCAAGGTATCATGCCCGAGCCGCTTTAGAGCCCGGTTCATGTCTTCACGGGCTCCGGCCTGCAGGGAAGCCGGAAAAAAACCACGGTTACCAAAGAAAACAGCAAAAGTTGCTTTCTCGTTGTTCATATTTCAAATCCCTTGTGAAACAAAAGAAAAAAGGGGCTGTCCCGAAATCGGGATGGCCCCTTTTCAACATCGTGATTCTCCGAAATCCTAGCGAATACCGGCCTCGATCAGCGGCACCAGAGCTTCAATGGTGTCCGGAGTGACAACACCGGCACCGGTGTTGATGTACAGACCGGCGAAGCCGTACTTCTTGGTCAGCACGATCTGCATGACCGGCAGGAAGCCCTGCAGGTACAGCTGCTGGTCCAGGGTACAGGCTACGTAGCCGCTCTTCAACCCGTCGATGGTGGACGGGGTCAGGTCGATACCACCGGTGATCACCTCGCCCGGCTTCTTGCCGGCTTCGGTCAGTATCTTCTCGAATATAGAGGTGACGTTTCCGTGTTGCGTGCCGATCGCCTTGACGTCCGGGTTCTTGGTCAGATAGGCGGTAAGAATCGGGACAGCCAGGGAGAAGTCAGCGTTGACCTCCTGGGAGATCTCCAGATTATCGACTTCCAGGCCCGCCTCCTTCAGAGCATCGGTTATCCCGCGGGTGCTCAGGCCCCGTTCGGCTTCCGCCATCAA
>JAGLQP010000074.1 GCA_023136785.1 Spirochaetales bacterium | reverse complement strand
GAGCATATCGACTACGTCCCTATCAATCCCCTGACCCACTGCAAAGATCAACGTATCGCAGGAAATATCCTCCGTGGTACTCTCATCAAGCTCTAATTGAGTTCGACCGGTATCGTCGCTGACACTGATCGAGCGGCTCGCCCTTAGCGCAGCTACTTTGCCGTTTCCAAGAACTCTAACCGGACTAAAAGATTCGCGGAGCTCGACCCCTTCAGCGAGGGCCTCTTCGATCTGCCAGCTGTGAGCGGGCATCTCCTGCCGGGTGCGGCGGTAGAGGATCATGACCCTTTTCGCACCCAATCGAACGGCGGTTTGAGCGGAATCGATTGCAACGTTCCCGCCGCCGACGACTATTACCTTGTCACCGATCTCGACCGTTTCTTTCCGAATCACTCGCTCGAGGAACTCCAGCCCGTTTAGGACACCGGCAAGCTCCGCGCCTTCGATATCGAGAACTTTTCCGGTCTGAAGGCCGATGGCGGAGAAGATGGCTTTGTATCCGTTGCGCTTGAGCTCGGAGAGGCTAACATCATCTCCGATGGTCGTGTTCAGCCTCAGTTCGATGCCAAAATCCAGTATACGCTTAATTTCCTTTTGAACGATATCCTTTGGAAGCCGATAATCGGGGAATCCGGTTTGAAGCATTCCCCCAGGGGTGGAGGCCGCCTCAAAAACGGTGACCTGATATCCGAGCCTTGCCAGGTCCAGAGCGGCTGACAGCCCGGCCGGCCCCGAGCCGACCACGGCGACCTTGTGCGTACTGTTTTCCTCTCGGTGAAGCCGGGTGGTTTTATCCTCTACCTGTTGCCGCTGGAAGACCTCTCGCATCTGCTCGGGATGCTGGATAGCCCAGTCTCCCAGAAAGCGCTTGATCGGATTGATCGCCACCGCTTCGTCATAAGCCCCTCGATGACATTCGTTTTCGCAGGGATGGTGACACACCCGGCCGCACACGGACAGGAAGGGATTTCGCTCGAAGATGAGCTTGGCTGCCTCGGCAAACTTGCCCTCGGATACAAGGGCGATGTAGCCCTGGCAGTTGATTCCAGCCGGGCAGGTGCTGCCGCAAGGGGCTCTGTCTGCCTTTTCGATGGCGAAGGAGTTTGGTATCGCTTGGGGGTAGGTTTTAAAGATAGCCTTGCGGGAAGCCAAGCCGTACTCATACGGATTATCAACCGAAACAGGGCACACTTCGATGCAGTCACCGCAGGCGTTACACAGCTCCAGGTCTACGTAACGGGGATTCCTATTAAGCCGAACCCGGAAGCGGCCCGGCTCTCCATTCAAAGCAACGATTTGGGTACGGGTGAGGATTTCAATGTTGGGATGTTTATCCACCTCGATCAGTCGGGGAGAGATTGTGCACATAGCGCAATCATTGGTGGGGAAGGTCTTGTCGAGCTGAGCCATCCTGCCACCGATACTGTCGCCCTCGTCACTCAAATAGACCTTGAACCCTGAGTTTGCCAGATCCAAGGCTGCCTGCATCCCGGCGATTCCCGCGCCGGCAACCATGACCGATCCGACTTTGTTGGTTTTCTTCTTGGCAACCACCATTTCGCGCTGCTCTCCTAAAACATGTCAGACTGTCGTAGAACTGTCCAAGATTTTTCCAGGGCTGACGAAATGTCCTTTGAAGAATTCTCCAGTTTTCGGCGAACCTAGCGCCAGACTCATCAATTCTGTTATGTAGATGGCCGGGATGTTGAACTCCTCCCCGGATACACGTTCCGCACCTCTCTGCCTGGTGTCGAGGTTCATCTGGCAGAGAGGGCAGGCGGTGACTATCGCCTGGGCGCCGGCCTCACGGGCCATGGCCAAGATCTTCGAGACGAGCACGTGCACCAGATCAGCCCGGGCTATGGAATGGGAACCGCCGCAGCACTCGGTCTTATACGACCAGGGAAGGGGAATCGCCCCAAGAGCCTGGACGATCTCGTCCATCCCCTGCGGATCTTCGTAGCTTGTCTCCCCGGTTATCTTCGGCGGTCTGGTCAACAGACATCCGTAGTAGCAAACGACTTTTAGCTCAGAAAGAGGTCTTTGCACCCTCGACCGGATCAGCTCCAGGTGGCCCAGGAAAAAATCCAGAATGTTCTTCACAGAAACTGGATGCTCGAAACTCCTACCGAGATTTCTTTCCAGCTCCAGCTTCAATGCGGGATTCTCGTCCAGCAGAACCTCCGCAGTTTTCTGCCGGCTATAGCAGGCGGCACAGGGAACAACCATGAGATCCGTGGTGGCCGAGGCCAGGGCCAGGTTGCGGGCGGGCAGACCCAGAGCAAGGTCACCGTCCAAGCTGTGGGCGCTGGTGGCCCCGCAGCAGTTCCAATCTTCCAGCTCGACAAGCCCGATATCCAACAGGCGAAACGTTTCAACCATGGATTGCTTGTACTCCCTGGCGGTAGATTCCAGGGAGCAGCCGGGATAATAGGTAACCCGGGTCATGACTCCATCCGTTTTGCGAACAGGGCACGAATTTCCTGACGGCGCCTGATCCGCCTGGGCAGGATGCGCAGCTTTCCCTTCAACAGCATTCCGATACCCATGGGAATGTCACTGAGCCACTGACCGGACAGAAGCTTGTATTTTCCGATCATCCCGAGCTCGTGAACCCTACCATGGCGGCGAATTTCGGCGAGAAATAGTCTGTGGAACAATCTCGTCTTTCTTTCGGCAACCTCTCTCCCGCTCGAAAGCCGCTGACGGAGTTCATCCATCACCCCGGCGATATCTATGTCGTTCGGACAGCGGGTCGAGCAGGTCTGGCAGCTCGAACAAACCCACGCGGTGTTTGCTGCAAGAGCCTCACGATCCGATTCCAGTTGAACCAGTCTGATGACCTGGTGCGGCAGCAGGTCCATTGAAAAGCTCACCGGGCAGCCGCTCGAACATTTTTTACACTGATAGCAGCGCAGCACCTCGGCTAGAGTGCTTGGAGCTACCGAGTGACTTGAGGAGGGTCGGATCGCCATCGTCTCGGAAATCATACCGATCCCCTTGTTGGATATTCAGCGGACCTTGCGGTCGCTGCTCGTACTATGTTCACGGAAGACTCGGGAACCCACGGCCATTTTCTACCGCATTGCTCAGGCGATCGTCAGACGATCATGAGTCGATCGCTTTTTTTCCTTCCATGTAACCTGACCATTTCGATCATAAAAGTCTGCAGCAAAGTTGTCAAGGAGGATTCCCAAGATTTCCGCCTCAGGCTCCCCCAACGTCACCTTTGTCTAACTGGTTCTTGGCTTGTCGCATTGCATCGTGCTACCATGGGTTATGCCCGCAGCGGGACAGTCACGTACACTCATTGAAGAACTGAATCACCCCACCGCCGAAAGGCGCCTGGAGGCGGTTCACCGACTGGCTAAGAAGCTTGAAAGAAAGGAAATACCTCGACCCAAGGCCGGTCAAGATGTGAACAATCACATCCACACCTTCTACTCCTTCTCTCCCTACTCGCCGGCAATGGCCGTCTGGAGGAGCTACCTGGCGGGTTTACAAACCGCCGGAATCATGGACCACGATTCGATCAGCGGCGCCGAGGAGTTCATCGAGGCGGGAGAGAGAATCGGACTGGCTACCACGATCGGAGTCGAATGCCGCTGTGATTTCTCATCCACCGCGCTGGCCGGACGGCGGATCAACAACCCGGATCAGTTCTCCAACGCCTACATAGCCCTGCACGGAATCCCCCATACCCAGATCGAGACGGTTGCCGCCTACTTCCGCCCCTACCTGAAGGCGAGAAACCAGCGCAACCGGCTGATGGTGGAGAGACTAAACGCCGTGGTTGTAGATCTCGACCTGGTTCTGGACTTCGATAGGGACGTGGTTCCTCTTTCCATGTACCACGAGGGAGGAAGCATTACCGAGCGCCACATCCTCTTTGCCCTGGCAAATCGACTGATCCTGCGATTCGGAAAAGGTTCGAGCCTCCCAACCTTTCTCCAAGACCAGCTGGAACTGGATATCAGCGATCAAGTCCGAGATCTTCTTTTCGACAGCGCCAATCCTCACTACCCCTACGATCTTCTGGGCGCCCTGAAGAGCGAGCTTGTAAGCACCTTCTATGTAGATGCCTCGGAGGAATGTCCCGATGTGCAGGAAGCTCTGGCCTTCTGTGACCGAATCGGCGCCATCTCCGCCTATGCCTATCTCGGGGATATCAAAGAATCCGTCACGGGAGACAAGAAAGCTCAAGAATTCGAAGATGACTACCTGGAAGAGCTGTTCGAGATCTTAACCGAGCTCGGGTTTCAAGCCGTAACCTACATGCCCAACCGAAACGCCCCGGAGCAGCTTCAGCGGGTACAAACCCTCTGCAGGAAGCACTCTCTGTTTGAGATCAGCGGCGTGGATATCAACTCTCCCCGGCAGTCCTTCTCCTGTCCGGAAATCCGCCAGAGCCAGTTCCATCACCTGATTGGCTCAACCTGGGCGCTGATCGGGCATGAGCTGGAGGCAACCCGGGATCTGAGAAAGGGGATGTTCGGTCAGGAGGCAATCGGAAAATATCCCACCTTGGAGGAGCGTATCGAGGCCTACCGGCGAATCGGCAGGGACTATGGATCGGGAGTAAACTCTTCGATCGGGTAGGACTCTCGGATCAGCTCCCTCCCCTTCTCGATCGATTCAATCTCTCCCATGCTGATGGCCTGAACCAGGATGTTCCCGATGGCCGTGGCCTCGACCGGACCGGCAAATACCGGTATTCCCGCCGCCGCGGCGGTGAGCTCGCAGAGAAGAGTGTTCTGAGCCCCGCCGCCGATGATGTGCAGCTGCTCCACGGGCCGGCCGGTCACATCCTCGAGCTCCTCGATGGACTCGGCATAGAGCCTGGCCAGACTCTGCAGGACGCCCCGGACGATCTCCGCTGGACTTTCAGGCTGCCTCTGTCCCCGCTCCCGACAAGCTTTAAGAATCCGATCGGGCATGCCGTCGTCGATCAGACCCGGCTTGAGAAAGCGGGGATCGTTGGCATCGATGCTGAACTCGGCCGGTCCAAACTCTCTGGCCAGGTCGGTGAGCTCCGCATAGGAATACTCCCGATCCGTTCGATCCCAGTAGCGTTTGCACTCCTGGAGGATCCACAGACCGATAATGTTCTTGAGAAAACGAATACCTCCGTCTGCCGCCCCTTCGTTTGTAAAGTTATAGGTGTAGCTCTTCTCGTTGATAATCGGTTCGGGCGTCTCGATCCCCAGCAGAGACCAGGTTCCTGAGCTGATGTAGGCAAAGTTGGAATCAGGCGAGGCGGGAATCGCGGCCACAGCACAGGCTGTATCGTGACTTGCCGAGGCAACCACAACCACTTCTTGGGTGGCTCCGATCTCCTCGGCCACGTAGGGCAGAAGCCTGCCCAGCCGGGTTCCCGAAGCCACGATTTCACCGAACCAATCCCTGTTGAACCCCAACGCATCGATTATCCGCCAGGACCAATCCCGCTTGCGCGGATTGTACAGCTGGGAGGTGGTCACGTGGGAGTATTCGCTGCGCAACAGGCCGGTTAGCCAGTAGTGAAAAAGGTCCGGCAGGGTGAGCAGGCTGCGGGCGCGTTCCACCAGCCAGGGCTTGTCAGTAACATGGGCGTAGAGCTGATGGATCGTGTTGATCTGCATGTACTGGATCCCGGTTTCCTCGTAGATTTCCCGCTTGGGAATCAGGGAAAACACCCGATCAGGCACCCCGTCGGTGCGGGGGTCCCGGTAGTGATAGACACTGCCGATCATATCGCCCTGGCGGTCGAGAAGGGCGTAGTCTACACCCCAGGTGTCCAGCCCTATACTCCGTACCTCTCCGGGATATCTGGAGAAGGCTTCTTTGAGTCCTCGCTTGATTTCCGTGAAGATGTTCAGGACATCCCAGAAAATGCTGTCCCCTATTCGCACCGGCTGATTCCCAAAGCGATACACTACCTCGATCTGCCGGACATCCCCGACAATGATCCGGCCGCTTTCGGCACCCAGATCCACCGCAATGTGTTTTGCCATGTGTTTTGCCATCAACGCTCTACCTTCTTGTCATCGCTTTAGTTCAACGGATCGGTCGTTCCAACGGCGCCATGCTCGTGCCACTGGAAGTTGTCCAGGATTACGAGGGAATCGTAGATCCCATCCCCCTCATCATGAATCGAAAAGGTGAGGGTAAATCGCTCCCCACCCCGGATCGGCCAGCCGGTACGCAGCCAGCCGGTAGAACCGTGGGCGTCAAAACCGGTACCCGTGTTGGGGATGGGATGGAAGGGATTTTGGAAGTAGTTGTTGTCCACCTCTATAGAGTTGTTATTGGCGTCAAAGGCGATGTTTGTTGATCCCCCGTTGTTGGTCGAGGCCGCCTCGATCACCGCGTAAAACGTGTCGTTGAAATTCTGGTTGACGTACTCCGGGTACTCCGAGGAGAAAAAGTTGAAATCAAAGGAAAAGCTCTTGGCCCGAGGAGGCGCGGTCAGCTCGAAACGGATGCTGTGCAGGTCGTAGACCCGCTGCCGGCCCTTTTGCAGGCGCCTGGTTCCCATGTAGACCGGCCTCGGATCCGGGTAGGTGCGCCCGCTCAACTCGCCGCTGCCGGCCGGGTACGGATTGCCCACAGGGCCCGAGCTCAGGATGAGGAACCGATATCCCTCCATCGGCGCCAGGCGCTGTGAATCGAGGAGCCGCGAGCGGGCCTGCACTGCCTGCTCGGGGTGATTGCCCAGGACCGACACCGAGCGCACCGTCGCAGCATCCAAACCGAGAGCCGCATCGGGACTGTCCTCCTGAGCATCCCGGCTTCCCGGGAATTTCTCGCCGTATCGCAGCGTTTCGCCGTAGAGGTCGAGCAGCGCCAATATCTCGGTCAGCTCCGGGTCTTTGAGAACCTCATTGATCCCGCGTATCTCCCGGAGTGCTTCCTCATAACTCTCGAAGTTCTCCCCCCGGTGCGTCTCGAGGGGAAACCGAATGGTTTTCAGCATTTCCGCATAGGCTACGATCGCATCGCCCTTGAGGATCTGCACCTGCTCCACCCCTTCAACACCGAGCATCTCAGCCACCGTGGGTCGTACGGTCAGGCGGTCGCGTCGGCCGCCGATTGGGGAGTATTCCACTTCGAATTCGAAGTGCTGTTCCCGGGCTTCCGGCAGAGGCCGCGTTGTGGATACTGTCAGGTGGTAGATCATCTGATCGTTGGGGGACAGGTACTGCGGCACGATATCCTCCGCCCTGGCGGAGACCTGCTCCCCATGAAATTCCTCCATCTCCCATCCCGCGGGCATCACCATCTTGAGGCGCACGTCCTTCACGGCCAGATCGAAGGCGGAGATGAAGACATCCTCTTCCAGGATGCGTTGAACCTCCGTCTCATCGTCCGCGAACAGGTAGGCGCCCCGCCCCTTGTCGGTCACGGCGTTCATCAGCTGATCGTTGAAGCCCTCCCCTACCCCGATTCCGGCCAGATAGATCCCCTGTTTGTCCGAATCTTCGGCGTGCTCGGCGATGGTGCTGACAGCGAGCTGCCCCGCGTTCGCTCCCCCGTCGCTGATGAGAACCACCCTGTTCAGGTATCGATAGTCATAATTCCTGCTGGCGATTTCGTAAGCTTTAACGATCCCCGCCTCCAGATCGGTCACGTCATCGGCCCTGATGCTCTCGAGAATCTCCACCAGCTTCCCCTGGGGAAGGCGGTCCACCGGCTGGGCACTAAAGATCACCTCGGTTTGCCGATTGCAGGTCACCAGGGAGATCCGGTCGTCCGGTCTTAGCCTTCCGGCGATCCCCAGTATCAACGCCCGGGACAGTTCGAGGGACGCACCCGCCATTGAACCGGAGGTGTCCAGGAGGAAGGTGAAGTTGAAAGGTGGAAGCTCAGGCAGGGTCCGATCCTGACTGCGCACCGCCACCTGGAGGGAATACGTACCCTCCCCGTCAAGAGCCCGGAGCTGAGGAACCACGGCGATCGGTTGTTCGACAGGAGGCGTGTAGTCGAAGCTGTAGTAGTTGAGGAACTCGTAGGTACGTACCAAATCCGGATGGACATAACGTTGCTGCCGAATGATTTTTCGGGCGATAACCGGAGAGGCCGCGGAGTTCGAATCGTCGGCGGAAAGATAGCGAACGGTCGGCCCCGGAACGGTGGCTGTTTCCCGAGGGATCGCCTCGTCGCCCACTTCTGCCGCCTGTTCAGCCGCCGTCTCTTTCTTGGCTGCAGCCCCGGCAACCGCATCTTCGGAAACGGCGGATGGAGTCGCCGAAATTGCCGGTGCGCTGATCGATTCCTCCTGAGGAAAACCGGGAGCCGCCGCCTTTTCCGCCGCCTCGTATCCCGCACAAGAGGCGAGAAGTATCAGCAGAGCGAATACACCCCTCAGTTTTATTCGCGATCCTTCCACAGTGACCTCCCGTTCCGTGTTTC
>JAGLQP010000739.1 GCA_023136785.1 Spirochaetales bacterium | reverse complement strand
CAAAAAGATTTGAATTTAAAGTTCCGGGGCTATAAATTTAGAGTGACCCGCTGACTCGCGGGTTCCAAGAGGCCGTACGGCCGAGAAAAAAAACCGCCAGGGGGGCGATATGAAAAAGAAAGTCCGTGTGCTGATCGTGCTGATCATTCTTTCAACCTTTCCCGCGTTCGCACAGTATAATCCGGCTCCCGGCAGCGTGAGCCTGCCCTTCGATCTGTACTCGCCGATCTTCCTGGCCGGAGGCGCCAGTTCCGTTTCTGAAGGCTCGCCCGCCGCCTCTGTTTTGAATCCCGCAGCCGCCGGGGGCACCCAGCGGCTTACCTTCGATGCCAGCTATCTCGCCCTGGTTGGGACCGATTCGGCGGACGCCGGTTGGTTCCATGCCATCAACGGTGGGCTCACCCGGCCGACCCGGGCGGGTGTGCTCAGTGTCAGTGGACACATCATCTCAGTCGATTTCAACGCAATTCAGCTGGGCCACTACTTCGCCGGGAACGTATCCTTTGCCAAGGACCTGTTCCCAAAACTGCTCGTAGGTTTGGGAGTGCAGGGTCAGTACGGCGGTAGTGACTGGGGTCTCGGTGCGGATTTGGGCTTCGTTCACCTGCCCGGAGATGTCAGTTTCATGAAAGACCTTCGTTGGGGAATCGCGCTGCGCGGGCTGGGCAAGGGAATGGAGCCCGTCGCCGGATTCACCGCATCTCCCCCTCCGTTCACTCCTACTGCGGGGATCAGTTTCGATGTGCTGCAGCGCGAGAAGCTTATCTGGTCCTGGCATTCGGATGTGTCCCTGCCGAGCTTTCAAGATCTGACCTTTAATCTGGGGACCGAATTGGCCATCGACGACCGCGTTTTTCTGCTGTTGGGCAGTAGTTTCGCGCTGAGCGAGCTCACCCCCGGCGAGATGCGGATTCCCGTTTCTTTCGGCGCTTCGTTTAAGTTCGGCACTTCGGTGAAGGAGAATCAGAGCGAGTTGAAGGTTACCGCCGCTGCCTCGCCCCTGCAGAACAATATCTGGGCCGCCGGCGCT
>JAGLQP010000738.1 GCA_023136785.1 Spirochaetales bacterium | reverse complement strand
AGTCAAACAGATCGTTCGGTCTGGTGTATTGGATAAGTCCTCTCATCTCGAACCTCCTGTATTTTTTTCAGTCACCAATGAATATGCATTTTTTGTGCCAAACCCGGAAGTCAGTTGGGGAGACCTGTAATTACAGATATGTAAACGAATTACATAGCACGGGGTGGCGACGTGCAATTTTCAGCTGAGTTTTTCCAGACCCGAATAGCGTCATTTTAACCCAGTGTGTTGAAATGACACTAAAAATGAGCCGAAATGATACGATTTTTGATGACCCGAATCGCTTCGGTCGGGCTGTCGACCTCTTGGACGAAGAGGCCCTGGTCCCGATTCTCCTTAGGGTCAAGCCGCCAGGAGCGCAGGCCTACAACGGGGATCCCGGCGGCGTTGGCCAAGGCAATCTCGGACAGTGTTCCGTAGGATCCGGAGACGGCGATCAGGGCCTGGCTGCTTTTCACAACCAGCACATTCCGGGCCTCCCCCAAGCCGGTGACCACGGAGTAACTCAAGTAAGGGTTGCCCGCAGAGCGGGAATTGCCCGGAAGAATGCCCAGGGTCACTCCACCCCTGGATCTGGCTCCCCGGCAGGCCTGCTCCATGACACCCCCCATTCCGCCGCAGACCAGGGTCCAGCCTTCGCCGGCGATCAGCCCGCCCAGTTCGAAGGCCAGCTCAGCGATCTCCGCGCTGCAGCGACGCCCGCCGATCACACCTACGTACAAGGGGTTGTCCCTAGCCGAGTCCTTCGGCTACCATATCGCCGATCTCAGAGGTCGAAAAACCCGTTTGTCCGGCACTCATGCTCTTCATCTTGGAAATCGCTTTGACCACCGAAGACTCCACGGCGTCCGCCGCCTCGTCTTCTCCCAGAACCTGGAGCATCATATGTACGGCCAAAATGGCGGCTAGCGGATTGATGATCCCCTTACCCGTGTACTTGGGTGCCGAGCCCCCGATGGGCTCAAACATCGACACACCTTCGGGATTGATGTTGGCCCCGGCGGCCACCCCCATACCGCCCTGAACCATGGC
>JAGLQP010000737.1 GCA_023136785.1 Spirochaetales bacterium | reverse complement strand
TGATGTGGTAGGCAACCACGGGGGCCTTGTACAGAAGGGTTTCAAAGTTGGGGCGAGTGATTTCCAGCACCGTGGTGGGCTCCACGGCCCTGGCCGTGGCGGAGCGCAGTCCCTCGTCAAGCAGAGCCATCTCCCCGAAGAAATCTCCGTCACTGTGCACGGCCAGAACAAACTCCTCTCCGTCTTCGAACTGCTTGGTGATTTCGATTTTCCCTTTACAGATGATGAAGAAGCGCTCTGCCGAGGTTCTTTCTTCTATGATCACATCGCCTTTGGCGTAGTTTTTCTCCTCTGTGATCTCGGCGATCTGCCCGAGATCGTACTCGCTCATCTCCGCAAAGAAGGAGATGCCTTTGAGCTTGTCAATGGTTGATGATTGCATGCTGATTTCAATTATACGCCCGTGGCAAAGCGAGCTGCAAGAAGGGAAATATCCATCTTGAACTTCTTCTGTTTGAGGTTATTCTTAAAGGAATGAGTAACCTGCTCATTGTGGATACTGACACGTATCTTTGCGCCGATGTCAGCAACTTCTTTCACAGCATCGGTCATTCTGTGCACCAGGCCTCCGACTATGCCGGGGCCCTGTCGCAGTTGGAAAAATTCGATTTTGATGTCGCCATCATTCAGGTCACCGTGCCGGGGGGAAA
This sequence comes from Spirochaetales bacterium, assembly GCA_023136785.1. Lineage (GTDB taxonomy): Bacteria > Spirochaetota > Spirochaetia > SZUA-6 > DRHE01 > JAFGQJ01. Next base: position 385 of record JAGLQP010000737.1, on the reverse strand, counting down.
CGTGCATGACCTGCTTCAGAAAATCAAGAAGAAGAATCCCCGTACCGCTGTTATCGTAAACGCGGAGCTGGAGTCGATCCAGGAGGGCGTACAGGCGATCCAGGAGGGTGCCTTCAGCATCCTGCATAAACCCTTCAGTATTCCGGAGCTCAATTTCCAGATAAAACGTGCTTTGGAGCAGCAGGCCCCGAGAGCTGACCCCACGAATCTTGAGGATCGCTACCGAAATATCTATCAACCCTACAACTTTATTGGGGAAAGCCAGGAGATCAAGAAGGTCTTCAGGATCGTGAATCGTGTCGCCGCTACCGATTCCAGCGTGATCATTATAGGGGAAACAGGAACCGGCAAAGAGCTGGTGGCTGGAGCGATTCACTACAACAGT
>JAGLQP010000736.1 GCA_023136785.1 Spirochaetales bacterium | reverse complement strand
ATCTTCACCAACGCCCAGGACGAGCGGGGAGCCGCGCTGGAGGCAGGGATCGACATCCTGTCCCTTCCTCCCGAAGTGTTGGAACGACTCGAGATGCTCGGTGTCCATACGGTGGGCTCCTTCCTCGATCTTCCTGCGGGAGGGGTTCGCAAACGCTTCGGTCCTGAGGTGGAGCGGTTGTATGAATTCGCCGCCGGTGCCCTGGATCTTCCCCTCCAGCCCACAGAGGAGGAGCAGGAACCGGAATATTTTCATAAACTGCCCTGCCCCGAAGCCTCGAGTGTCCGCCTGCTAAGTTATTTACAGAGGTCCCTGGATGCGTTGACAGGGGGTGTGCGGAGCCGACATCGACTAATCAGAGAGCTGAGGATCAGCTTCGTTATCGAGGACGAGGAGTTTCCTATCGAGCCGATCCTGCCTTCCAGGCCGTCGGCGGACTCAAGCCTGCTGCTGGAACTGATCGCCCTGCGCCTGGACAACCGCCGGCTTCCCGGCGCCGCAGAGGCGCTCAGGATAGCCGCGTTGACAGTCCCGGAGCGGAATATTCAAACCGAGCTCTTTCCAAGCTCCTCGACGGAGTCCTTTCAAGAAGTGGACAAGGTTTTTTCCCGTCTGCGGGCGACCTTCGGCAACAGCTGTGTTCAGCGGGCTCGGCTGGAGGATGAGCATCTGCCCGAACTGAGCTACAGCTGGGAGAACCTGGAACGGCTACGGTTGGCTGGGGAGAAGAGCGGGGCGGAAGAGCAGAACAAATGCGCGCGGCGAGCGGTGCGGCGGATCTTTGAGCAGCCTCGTACACCCCCAGGACTTCACTTTCACAAGCTGTGGGGTCCCTATCCGCTCTTCAGCCGCTGGTGGTCCGAAGAACAGCGAAGGGACTATTTCTACGCCGAAACGAGCAGCGGCGAGATCCTTTGGCTGTATTTCGACAGGCTGGGTAAACAGTGGCTGCAGATCGGGGTGTTGGAGTAGCAACGGTGGGACGTTCCGAGCCTGCACGGCAAAGCTATGCGCCCCTGTGGTGCAAGAGCAACT
>JAGLQP010000735.1 GCA_023136785.1 Spirochaetales bacterium | reverse complement strand
GCAACAAGGGCCAAGAGAATGTTGACCCAGATCAGCCGGTTTGTTCCGACCAAGCCGGTCCAAAACTCATCCTCCGGCGTGTAGTAGAAATGTATCGTCTCGGGGGGCTGAGGGTAGGCATCCGGCAGGCTGTCGAGGAATGCCGGTAGCGCTTCAACTATCACCTCTGCAGCGCGTTCTTCGGAAAGGTTCGCGGGTCGACAGCGAGGCAACTGTGCCCCCGGCGCGAAGGCCTGTTCTCCGGTAGAGCAGACGGGAAGGTTTGCCGCCAACGAGCGGGAGAATCGATCACCCGCCTCGCCCCGAAGCCTGTCTTTCAACGGTGTCAGGTCGACGGTCAGCTCTAAAACGGAAGCACGCCCTTCGACGGCATCGAAGGCATCGTTGACCAGGATCACCGCCTGGGAACGCAGATAGTTAGGGGTAATTACCTCCCGCAGGGCTTTGACCAGAGCATCACCGGGAATGCCGTCGAACTCGGTGACCTCGAATATCTGTTCCTGCTCCCAGGCTGTCTCGCTCAAGATCGCCTCGTAGATGCGTTCATCCGAGACCAGTTGCAGGTAGAATCCTCGGTCAAAAGCCCAGGTGCTGACAGAAAAGGTCACGAGGGAGGCCAGTAACAGGGGGAAAACAAGCACGGCTACCATGAGGGCAGCAATAGCTTTTCGCATAGACAGGTACTCCTCAGATACGATCTGCCGTCGGCAAACGCCGATTCGACTTACAGGCGGATAGATGGTATCAAGGATCGCAATAAACTCAGCGCTTAGTCAACAGAGAGACGGGAAAACTGGAGGGCTTCACTGGGTCCGTTTGGAAGGATGAATGGTGTAACTCGTTTTCAGGGATAGCAGGAACACACCGGTTATGATGAGAGCAACGCCGATCCACTGAACCGGGTGTAGCCTCTCTTGGAAGGCCACTATGCCGCCAACTACAGGAATGGCGATGGTATTGGCCGCGAAAGCCGGGATCAATTGGATCGCCTTTCCCCTCCGGTAGGCAAACTGCATAACGACCATCGACAACAGGGAGA
>JAGLQP010000734.1 GCA_023136785.1 Spirochaetales bacterium | reverse complement strand
GAGTCCCAGTCCTGGAGCATCAGGAAGCCCGGTTTCAGGGCATCCAGCTCCCGTGCGTCCCGCTCGTACTGAGCCTCGTCCTGGAAAGGGATGCTGGCCAGAACACCGTCGCAGCCCAGTTCGATCAGGGTTGCAGCGTGTTGTTTTCGCTGTTCCGCCGTCGCGGCGGAGGCGCCGCCGATCACCGGCACCCGTCCTCCGTTCTCCTCCAGAACCGCTTCTACAATTTGCTGCCTCTCCTCTTGGGAAAGTTTGTCCACCTCGCTGGCCATGGCCGGGACAAGAAAACCCACTACCCCGGCCTCGAGGGCGTAGCGGACGTTCCTCCGCAGGGAGGGCAGATCCAGCGCATCGCCATCGGTGAAAGGGGTATTCAGCACCGTGATGATCCCGCGCAGTTCGAGTAGTGGTTTGTCCATCGAAAGTTCCAGCCTGCCATCATAATACCATCCAGGATTTTTTGTACAAGGGAGGTTGGACATGGAATTGACCCGACGATGCTATGCCCGTACCATGATCCAACGATGAAAGCGGCCGTACTCGTAGCTCCCGGAAAACTGGAAATCCGGGAGATTCCGAAACCTCAAATTCAGTCCGAAGAGATCCTGATCCGGGTCAAAGCCTGCGCGATCTGCGGCACGGACCTGCGCATCTATCGCCACGGACACAGAAAGATCGAGTTGCCTGCGATCATCGGTCACGAGATCGTAGGCCGAGTCGAAGAGGTAGGGGCCGAGTTCCCCGCAGAGGAAGTGGACTACGGCCCGGGAGAGATGGTGATGGTCACCCCGGGCATTCCCTGCGGTCGCTGCAGCAACTGCCTTCGAGGTTTATTCTGTTCACACAAAACCTCGATCGCCTACCACTATCCCGGCGGATTCGCGGAATACCTGTTGGTACCGCAACAGGGGGTTAGGACCAACATCTTCCCCCTGCCCGACCCTCTGCCTTTGGGCCAGGAACCCGCCGACTATACGATCGCCGAGCCCCTGGCCTGCGCTCTGAACGGACTGGAGCGGCTCGGCAATATCCCCCTCGGAGGCCGGGGACT
>JAGLQP010000733.1 GCA_023136785.1 Spirochaetales bacterium | reverse complement strand
CCAGAGCAGCACTCCGGCAGCTGAGGAAGAGCGACAGCCCCAGCAACATCGTGATCCTGTTTATGAGTCTCGCCGTAGTGCTATCGGGGATCGGTGCTACCCTCATACCGGGGCAGAGTTGGAGCTTCACCCCTTCCCCAAACCTCAATCTTCCGACGATCTGGATCCTCCTGATCGCTATTGCCCTGTTCTCCGCCCTGTCCCATATCCTGGTGACCATAGCCTTCAGGAGGCTGTCAACCGCGACGGCCTCGATCATGACCATGCTCATCCTACCGATCACGGCGGTGATAGCCGTGTTCTATTTCCACGAGACCCTGACTGCGTACAAAATCGTGGGCGGGCTACTGATCACCGCGGCAGGGATCGGGGTGTCCCTGATCCCAACCCCGAAGGAATCCTCAGTCGTAAGAGCGAATAACTAGATCCGCCAGTTTCCGCTTGGGCACGTGGTGCACCCGATCATCAGTTCGATAGTAGGTGATCGACTCTTCCTTGCCCACCTCCTCGAGTACGACCTCTTCCACCGGCTTGCCCAGAGCGATGACCAGAAGAATCTCCAGATCCTCCGCCAATCCCAGAACCCGCTTCAGCTGTTCCTTGCGCACATTGCCCAGCATACATCCTCCCAATCCCTTTGCCGCTGCACCGAGAAGAATCGTCTGAGCGGCGATGCCCAGATCCACTCGGGTCCAATCCCAGCTGGAGCTTTCGGCCACGATCACGATGTAGCCTGTGGGCCGTTCTCCCTCCTCCGGTCCGGGCCAATCGGGAAGGGAAGCCGCCCAACCCAGGGTATCGAATACCTTGCTGTTGATCTCCGACGCGCAGGAAATCACGTAGCGAAGCAGTTGTCGATTCCCTGCCGAGGGAGTGCTTCGTGCAAGATCTACCAGCTCCAGCAGCATCTCCTGGGTTAGACTGTGGCTCTGGACGAAACGACGATAGGAACGGTTCTTCACCACGATCTCTTTGAACTCCACGATCATCTCCTTGTTCTAAAATGCTTAGGGGTATCATTCCATCTATCCCAAGAAGTGGCAACCTGAAA
>JAGLQP010000732.1 GCA_023136785.1 Spirochaetales bacterium | reverse complement strand
CTCCGTCGGCCCGCAACTCCCAACCCTGGCACTTCATCGTAATCACCGAGCGGGAGCTTCTTTCCGCCATCCCTGAGTTTCATCCCTATGCCAAGATGCTTGTTCAGGCTCCGGCGGCGATCATGGTCTGTGGGGATGCACGGATCGAGGAGTGCATCGAGTACATCAACGCGGACTGCTCCGCCGCTGCCCAGAACCTGCTTTTGGCCGCCCACGACCTTGGGCTGGGTGCGGTTTGGCTGGGTATCTACCCGCGGGAAAGGCGGGTCGAAGAGATACGGAAGCTTCTCGGCATCCCTAGGACCATCACCCCGATCGCCCTGGTAGCCCTGGGCTACGCAGCGGAGGACAAAGGACCGGAGGAGCGTTTCCAACCCAAACGGGTGCACAGAAACCGATGGGAGAACATTGAATCTTGAACGCCGGGGATATGGTCTACAGAGTCCGCCGTACCGAGGAGCCTCCGTCCTTTACCGGAAACTGGGCTGAGGGAGTCTGGGCTGCGGCGGAGCCGCTCCGGGTGGATCGCTTTCATCCGGCCGGCTCGGATCACAGGCCGAAAACCGAAGCCAAGATCCTCTACGATACCGGCCATCTGTACGTGTTTTTCCGTGTCAACGATCGCTACGTCCGGGCCGTGGCAGAACGTTTTCAGGGACCGGTATGGGCCGACAGCTGCGCTGAAGCATTCTTCAGTCCGCGGGAGGACGGGGGATACTTCAACTTTGAAATGAACTGCGGTGGAACCTTGCTCCTGTACTACATCGAAGACCCACGCCGGACCGAAGAGGGCTTCGCCAGGTTCACCCCTGTGGCGGCCGAACAGGTTGCGGGGATGCGGATCTACCATTCTCTGCCCGCACGGGTGGATCCGGAGATCCAAGGGCCCGTCGAGTGGTGCCTGGAGTACAGCATCCCCCTGTCTATTTTCGAGGCCTATCTCGGGAACGCGGTGGATCCGGCGGGCGGGCGCTGGCGGGGGAACTTCTACAAATGCGGCGATGAAACCTCTCACCCTCACTGGGCTTCCTGGTCGCCGATCGGGGAGGAG
>JAGLQP010000731.1 GCA_023136785.1 Spirochaetales bacterium | reverse complement strand
AGATCCTGCCGATCCACGGCCAGGTCCACGGCCCGACGCATATCCGGATCCGAGAAGAGGGGATCCTCCAGGTTGAACAGGAGGGTGTGATAGAAAACATTCAAGTAGCTGTGGGTCCTGAAGCGGGGATCGTTCTCCAGGACTCCGTAGTCCTCCAGCTCCAGGTCCATCACCACGTCCACCTCTCCCTGCATCAGGGCGGACCAGGCCCGGCTCTGGTCCGGGTACTGCTCCACGATCACCCGGTCCAGGTAGGGCCGGCCTTCGAAATAGTCGAGATTGGCGGAAAGGACGAGTCGTCCCGCATCCCAGACCTCGAAGCGGAACGGTCCGGTTCCCACAGGATTCCTCGCAAACGCTTCCGGGGTCGTCGAGGCGGCGAACAGGTGGGCGGGAATGATCTCCAGGACGAGCAGATTGAGGAACGGAGTGTAGGCCTCTTTCAGGTGAAAGCGTACCTGACGGCTGCCGATCGCCTCGACTCCCTCCACGATGCTGTAGAGAGGAGCAAGGGGCGATTCGGTGGCCGGGTCCAGCAAGCTCTGAAAGGTGAAGACCACGTCTTCGGCGTCGAGCTCCTCCCCGTCGTGGAACTCGACTCCCTCTCGCAGGTAGAAGTCCCAGGCCCTGCCGTCCTCGGAAACCTGCCAGGATTCGGCCAGCGCCGGAACGAACTCGAGCCGTTCGTCTATCTTGACCAGGGTGTTGAAGATCAGGCTGCCGATAATCGTCGAGACCGTGTCGGGATAGAGGAGGGGATGGAAGCCGGCCAGTTCGTCGAGGGTAGAGAGGACCAGGGTGCCGCCGTACGGACTCGGCTCTTCCCGGCAGCCCGGGAAGAGGAAAGAGGCGGCCAAGATCGAGATGAGGATAGCGGTTCTTAGCAGGTAAATAGGAGACAATCGGCTGAGCATGATGGACCTCCTGTGGGCTCCTGTGGGGGATGCCTACACCTTAGGACCGGGGCATCAGGAGGTCAAGCAAACAGGGGTTTTCCCGCAGTAGGTATTCCTGGTTGCAGTCACAGAGGACTTGTTCTACTTCTCGAAACATCG
>JAGLQP010000730.1 GCA_023136785.1 Spirochaetales bacterium | reverse complement strand
CCGAAGAACACTAAGGTGTCCGGATCGTCGATATTGGGATTGATGAAACCCACCCGCCGCAACACCTCTTCTCCGGCCTGGACGCGGAACTCCTCGGTACTCATCAGGCGGTGCGTGCCCAGGGCCACCACCACGTCTATCTGAGAGTCACGGACCCCACGACGGTTCAGTGTATCGAGCATAGGGGGAAGCACGGAGTGTAGAGGAGTCGGGCGGGTGTAATCGTTGACCGCGATCGACACCCTGAGGTCATTCCTTGTGCGGGCTTTTTTTTCCACCCTCGTCAAGAATGATCGACAATGCTCGTTTTTAAGCTCTTTACCCAGCTCGCCGCCGATATCCTTCACGGGTGGCAGCGAACGGGGACGAAGGATCTGCCCCACAACCTCTCCGGGAAGCGAGATGGAGAGTGCATCCTTGCCGAAGGGCAGGGTTATCCTCACCGATTCTGTTTCCAGCTCGGGTGAGTGAAGCCAAAACGTTTGATCTTATAGTTCAAGGCACGGCTCGATACTCCAAGCAGCCGGGCTGCATCCTTCTGGACCCAACCGCAGCGCTCCAGAGCCTGGAGGATCAGGTCCCGCTCGGCGTCCTCCAAGCGGATGCCGGCGTTGGGAAGTTTGAGCCGCTCTTCCTCATCGAGGGTTGACTCGTGAGCGAAGAAGAGATTGAGGTCTTCACTGGTGATCATGTCTCCTTCGGAGAGGAGTACCGCCCGCTCCATCGTGTTTTCCAGCTCCCGGATGTTTCCCGGCCAGTGATAGCGGGTCAGCGTCCTCATCGCCTGGGCTTCGATACCCCGGATTCTCCTGTTCATCTGCCCGGTATATTTCTTCAAGAAGAACTGGATGAGCAGGCCGATATCTCCGTTGCGCTCTCGAAGCGGGGGCAGATGGATGGTCACGACGTTGAGCCGGTAGTACAGGTCCTCCCGGAACACCCCCTCCTTGATGGCGGCCTTAATCTCCCGGTTGGTGGTGGCGATAACGCGGATATCCACCTTGATGGGTTTAGTATCGCCGACACGCTCGAACTCCCGCTCCTGCAGCACGCGTA
>JAGLQP010000073.1 GCA_023136785.1 Spirochaetales bacterium | reverse complement strand
TTCTACGTGTACCAGCTTCCCTTCATAACTCACAGTGACGAGGAGCTGGACTACCTGTTTCTGCAGCTTCAGCCCGAATTGGAGAAGCTCCTCGAGGAAAAGGGGTTTACCCTGCTCGCCTTCAGCAAATCCGGTTGGCTGCGTTTCTTCGCCAATACCGAGGCGGTAACTCCAGAGGAAATGCAAAGATTGAAACTGTTCAGCCTGGAGGGCAGCTCGAGCATCGATCAAGCCATGAAGGAGATGGGATTTCAGGTCGTCCCGCTCAAGGCCAACGATGTATTCGCCGCCATGCAGAGCGGGATGGTGGATGCCTTTGCCGCAGCGCCGCTCGTTGCCGCTGCCATGCAGTGGTTCGCCCTGGCGCCGCATATGAACGATTTCTTCTGGACGCCTCTGACGGGGGGGGTGATCATCTCCAACAGAGCCTGGAAAATGATTCCCTCTGAGCTTCACTCCCGGCTCAAGGCGAGTGCCGAGACAATTCTTCGAGATTTGTACTACGAGGCGATGGAAGTGGAAAAACAGGCCATCGGGATCATGAAGGAAAGCGGATTGGTTATTCATCGGGTACCCGATGATACCTTGTCACGGTGGCGAAACATTGTTGAAGAAGGCTTCGGACTGCTGATCGGAGACACGATATCCCGTGAGATTTACGAACAGGCGCTGCTCATTCTCGAGGATTACCGAAACAGATAATTTCGGGTGGCGGCACAGCAACAGGCAACGAAGGGAATAAGAGAACATGATACTGGTAACAGGGGCAAACGGCTTTCTAGGCAGCAATCTGATCCATGAGTTGAGCAGCAGGAAGTATCGAATCAGAGCATTTGTCGGACCCGGGAACAGCGAGAATCCCCTCCAAGGCAAAGTTTCTGAAATTTGCCACGGCAATATCCTAGACAAGGACTCTCTGCACGAGGCCGCCAAAGGCTGCGACGCGATCATTCACGCGGCCGCGGTAACCTCGATCTGGCCGCCCAGAAATAAGCTGCAACGGCGGATCAACATCGACGGCACCGCCAATATCATGGAAGCCGCCCGGCAGGCCGGGGTAAAAAGAGTCGTCTATATCGGCAGTGCCACTTCCTTCGGCTACGGCACGAAAGAATTGCCCGGTGACGAGACCCGGGAGTACAGGGGGGGGAGCTATAAGATGGACTATTTCGACAGCAAATACGAAGCCCAATCTTTGGTGCTTCATGCCGTACAGAGGGGGGATGTACCGGCGGTGGTAGTGAATCCGGCCTACATGTTCGGGCCCTACGATGCAAAACCCGGCTCCGGAACCCTGATCCTCGGCACCTATCATCAGAAAATCCCGGGCGGCGGCACCGGCGGCAGGAACTACGTGTCGGTGAAGGATGTGGCCGTGGGAATAGCAAACACCTTGGAAATGGGTACCATCGGGGAGTGCTACATTCTGGGAAATGAGAACCTCTCCTACAGCGAACTGTTCGAGAAAATTTCCGGCGTTATCGGGAAACCCGCCTCCAAAGTCACATACCCTATGTGGCTGGCCAAAACCGCCGGCTTGGCCGGATCGATCTACGGAAGAGTGTTCAAGGTCATGCCCGCGCTGACTCTGGTGTTGGTAAAGATGGCCATATCGGAGCACTACTACACGGCGCGGAAAGCGGTGCAGGCTCTCCAATTGCCCCAGACACCTGTGGAGGTGGCCATTGATGAGGCATTCAAGTGGTTCAAAGACAACGGCTACCTCGATATCAAGGTTCTCCGCGACAAAGTACAGAGGAAACGCTCAAGCTAGTCGGATCCTTGTCTCGGGATTCGCCGCCAGGGCGACGTAGTCATTGAGCAGAGCGATCATCAGGTGTACCAGATAGGCGGTCCAGATATTTCCCGTGTGAACCGTGGCCAGACACATGGCCAGTCCGAGCGGCAGTGAACCCAGGGTGACCGAGAAACCGTAGGGGATGTGGACACACACGTATAGAGCTACGTTGACCAGGATCGCCGGCCAGACGCCGAAGCTTCCCAGAGTAACCCCGAGAAGAAATCCGCGAAACAGAAACTCGTAGATCAGGATATACACGCACCAGCTCAAGGTATTGGCCGTAAGGAGAAAGAGGTCCCAGGTCTTTTGCCGGATCAGGGGGTAGGTCTCGAAAAAACTTGGAGTCCGGGAGAAACTGAAAACCAGAGGAATCACGATGGCGCTGATACCCAACATCCAGTACAGCGTTGCCACCGAATCGATGGTGGTCACACCCAGATCTCTGAATCGAAACTTGAGCAGGAATATCGTAACCAATACGGCGGGCAAACCTAGAAAAACAATTCCGACACACCGCTGAAAGAGGATAACCGTTGCTTGGGATCTCTCGCCGGAGTAGCGCTTGTCGCAGTAGTTGCGCAATCCGGAGGAGTTGGCAATGAACCAGTAGAGAAAATAACCGCTCGTGAAGGTTGCTAATGCAACAACCGCAACTCTGTAGTCACTACTCCAGGCCAAGGAATTGGTCACTTGATACACCTCGCATCGATCAGTATTTGCCGAAAATTTTCCTCAATAGAGGCTTTTTTACGAAAATAGCGCCCTCCGGACAGGTCTCCTGGCAGCAGAAGCAGCGGATACACCGATTGTGGTCGTGCCGCGGCGGCTGGCTCTTGTCCCCGTCGACCCAGTCGATCGATTTCGGTTGGGTCGGGCAGATCTGGATGCATATTCCGCACTTGAGGCACTTGGAAGCGTCGATTTGAGGTTTGGAGATGAGCAGGTTGTCGAACAGACGAGCCCCCACCTTGATCTTGATAATGGCCAGCAACACCACGGCCAGTTTGGAACCGCTGCCGGAGACGTATTTTTCTATCGGTCCGCGATCGATGTCAAAATCCGGACAGACGAACTCCTGGAACGGATCGCCGGATAACTGAATCTCCTCCTCCAGATAGGTACCGCAGCCAAACTCCTGACCGTATACAATGGTCGGTATCAGTTCCGGATCCACGTCGATCAGGCGACAGGCCGTGGCATCGATAGCCACAGGGTCATCGGAGAGCATCAACAGGTTCATTTTCCGGGGATTTCCGCTGCGGGAACCGTTGCCCTCCATTGCATATACCGCATCCAGGATGTACAAACGGGGGCGAACAAGATTGGTCAGATCAACCAGCATCCGGCCGAACTCGAAGGCGTTGGTCAGCTTGGCGTGGAACTCTGCTTTGAGAAAACCGGGGACGCAGCCGAACTGGTTCTTCACACCCCCGGTGATCTTTTCCAGAGCGTGGGACTTGAGCTTGGGCAGGCTGATCACTCCATCCGCATCCACCACCGCCTTGGCCAGGGAGAACTTCTTGTTCTGTCTTCCCTCCTTGTGGGAAACCTCGACCACGGTTTGAAAATCATCGAGGGGAATCCCTTCTTCGACGGCGACATCGTGCAGCCCCGCTTGGGCGGCCACACTGGCCGAAGAGCCCCGGCCGGGACTGTCGCCGTAGGATACCCGCGCGCCGGTCTCCTTGAAGATACGGCAGGCCGCCCCGAAGACCGCTGGGTGTGTGGTTGTACACTTCTCGGGAGGATCGGCGGCGAGAAGATTCGGTTTCAACAGGATCCTCTCGCCCTTTTTGGCGAATCTCTTCACTCCGCCGAGCAGGTCGATACCCCGGCGGATCGCTCCTTCTACCTCGTGATTGTCATAGGATGTGCAATGGACAAGAACGACTTCAGCCATAGTTTGCAGCAAACACGATGTGTACGCTCATTATCTGGGTTCACCGGGTAATGTCAACACGATATCAAATCGGCTGCCAAACCTACCCCTCGCTGGCGAACTCCGGGTACAGCACCATCTCTCCGGCGATGTACAATACCCCCCCCATGCACGTAGTCCGAGTCATCCGAGGTCAGCCAGACCGCAGCCCTGCCCACGTCCTCCGCTTCTCCGATGCGCTTGCAGGGAATCAGGGACAGGAGGGCCTCGCAGGATTCCGGTGTGGTGAGTTTCTCCAGGTTCATCGGGGTACGGATCGCTCCGGGACGGCCGGGACGGCCGCGGCTCATATACTATAGGAGGAGAATCCCCCATCGATCGGCAGCACCACTCCGGTAACGAAATCGGCAGAGTCAGAGAGAAGCCAGATCACCGCGCCGATCAAGTCCTTCGGGTCACCGTAGCGAGCCAACGGTGTGTGGGCCATCACCTGCTTGGCTCTGGGAGTCAGCTCGCCGGTCTGTTGGTCGGTATGGAGAAAACGGAGCTGCTCGGTCATGAAAAAACCGGGTGCCAGGGCGTTGACCCGCACCCCGGCATGGGACAGATGCACCGCCAGCCAGCGGGTGAAGTTGGCCACAGCCGCCTTTGCGGCTGAGTAGGCGCCGACTTTGGTCAGAGGGGTGATCGAGCTCATAGAGGCCATGTTGAGGACTGCACCGGAGCCTTTCTCGACCATCCCCCGGACGAACACCTTTGTCGGCAGGAAGGTTCCCAGAAAATTGAGCTCGAAGGTGCTGCGAAACCCATCCATCTCCAGGTCGAGAAAGGTGGTCGCATCGGGTTTTCCGACCTGATCGGCTTCCAGGAATTCAACCGAGGTACTCCCCTTCGGATTGTTCCCGCCGGCCCCATTGATCAGGATGTCCGGCACTCCCCAAATCCGGACAACCTCCTCGTACACACCGGTCAGTTGCCCTTCATCCAGAACACTGCAGGCGAAGGCTCGGGCCTGCCCGTCCCCGATCGCCGCAACTCGGGCTTTGGCCTTCTCACGATTGATATCAAGGACCGCTACCTTGACACCCCGGGCAGCCAGGGCTTCCGCCATGGTCCCGCACAATTCCCCGCCCCCGCCGGTGATGACGGCGACTTTTCCTTCCAGTGCAAATAATTCATCGGTCCTGTTGCTCATTTTCACCTCCAAAAATCAGTTACATTGAAATCAGAAATCGTCAGGTGGTCAAGAAAAAACCGTTCGTCCCGGGGGATAATGGAACAGGGTAGCCCATTTTATTGACAGGTTAAAGATTGCCCGACAAATGAAACACAAAGCAGAGTTCAGTCGCGGCAGCAGTTCGGGCGACTGTACCCGCGGTACCGGGCAAGACGGAGCGCGGTATCGGCAATAATTGCACGATTTCGGTGAACAATTTCATTGATTCTTCTGGGAGCCATACTGATGTCCTTTGCGAGCCGATACGGGGTAATCCCCATCGGTTGGAGAAATTCCTTCATCAAGATTTCCCCGGGCTGAATCAGAAACATTATTTTCTTTTCCATTTGTCCAGGGTAACCATAATGCCATCCATAAAACTAGCCCGGCAAATATGAGAGAAAACTCAGGGAATTGCAGTCAGGAATGTAAAAAAACATACCTCAACCCTGATCATGCGTATTCCGATGAAGCGCTGAAAGAGAATGATCTTTGCTTGGGCGTCACTCTTTCCCTATCTACGCTCACAGCTCTTAGAAAGAATTGATGAATGAGAGAGAAACCAGTAACAAAAATAGCCAACGGTGAAAACGGAAACCGTGAGGACTGCAGATAGGAATTCAAGATCCCATTTGAATAATTCTCTCATTGATAGAATCTTGTCTTCCGCTGTTCTTTTTTCCTACAAAGATTAAGTACCGACTGAAGTTTCTGAGGTAGTACTTGTGCTTGGCTATCTGGATCTTGGCGAATAACGTTATGAGACTCTTTCGCAGCTTTCCACTTCCCGTATAGTTTGCGAACCAGTTGGAACTCAGTTCAAAGCCTTTCAGTACATCCGACGTGATATCTTTCTTCATATCAATAGACAGACCTGCTCTTGACAGACCCTTGATATAACTGTCCAGAGGCCAATATGACTGATCCAACCTTCTCTCCAACCATCTGAAGAAGATGTTTTTATGTTCTACTTTTGAAAGGATATCTGCTATGACATAGCTTCCACCGGGTTTCAGTATCCTGAAAATCTCCGAAAAGAATCTATCTTTTTCAGGATAATGCATCGCACTTTCTATGTTGACAATAATGTCAAAAGAACTGCTTTCAACTCCCGCCATTTCTTGAGCATCTGAGACGAGGAATTCAACATTTTGATGCCCATTGTTGTCACGTAAAGATTCTGCCAGCTTGATATTCTCCTCATGAATGTCTAATCCAACCATGAGAGATGGACGATATTTTTCTTTGATGTATAGAGTTTGTACGCCATTTCCACATCCCACTTCCAGTACCCTCTTATCATGCAACGAAGGAAGAAGACTAAGACAGACATTTGTCAGGTTTTTCTGTCCCTGCAATAAATCGTCTGTATCGTTCTGGTAGAAAGGAAAATGAATCATGTAATAGTCAGAAAACGCTTCTTTGTAAACATAGTTCATTATTTTATAATACTGGTTCTTAGCCAGACCTGCTTTTATTAACTCTAACGCTTCCGAGAGTACCCTCAATTTGAAGGCCCTCCTTTCATCCTTGCTTAAGTTATTTCGATATGGTATGTGTAACAGACCTTGAGTAAATGATTTAGAGCTATAGTATTACATAAAAATCTTCTTGGGTCAATCTTGCTCATTCTGGTGAATTTTTTCGCAAGCTGACGCCTTTGATTCCCTTTCTGTAGATAATAGGTACCAAGGTGAGCGTGGAAAGTGAGCTTGCAGCCACTGTGAGTCCAAATCGAAAAGCCAGCATTCAGAAGCAGGAAAGAGTGCTTCGATATATAGCTCTGCGGCTAAACTGGAGTTAAATCGACAGCTTGATTATCGTTTAAGGCGTTTCAAGTCATTACGCATAACGAAAAGCTACAGCGGCCACGCAAACCCTGCCGGAACATTCTTTGCGGTCTGCTCGAGAGACAGGTTATGTTGCTACAATTCATATATTAATTTGCCATTTTCTTCAGATACTATCCCTTCAATGAAAAGCTGATCTATTATTTCATTACATATTTCATCTGTTAGAGTCTTTCCTAAAAGCGATTTGACATGCTGTTTCAGAGTATTCCTCCTCCGAGGTTTCTTAGCCTTGTCTATTTTCTTCAAATTTTCCAGTACTTTTCTGTATTCTTCATTATGGCTATCACTCTTTCGTGTAGGCGCAATCTCAATAATGCTGTTTATCCGCCTACACTTCACATTTTTTTTAGTTATGAATTTCACCAAAGGATCAAATCCTTTGTCCTTCGACAGTATTACATATTCATTATTACGGTCTTTTTCGATTTGATTTCCGAGAAAGTATGCAATATGAAAATCGAGCGCGTTAGCCCCATTACCATCAATTTTAATCCATTTCAGTTTGCCGCCAAGTTTCTGTGCCGCCTTGACCAGATCAAACGGTATCTTGTTTTGTGATTCACCAATAAATACATATATTCTGTAATCAAATTTCTCAATCTGTTCTAAATTGATATTTTGAACATTTTCGAAATCGATCAATAACACTTTTTCCATTTGCACTCCTTTATCTGCCGCCATTGGCGCATATATTAATTTCTATATTTCGATATTTCATATCTTACTGATTTCATGCACAAACAACAATTCGGAAATGGTAAAAATCGTGACAAAGAAATTATCAGCTTCAGTGTCTTGTTATATCTCGTCATCTTCACATTCAGTAATGCTTTCATGGTTCCTTTGCCGTTTTGGAAACGCAATGTACCAATCAGATGCGTTTCATCTTCTTTGGGCGAAAGAGATGAATGCGGTCGCGAAAGCAATGGCTTTCCCAATTGCATTCTCCGCTAAAGGACCCTTCATACCTGTCACTTCACAACGCAGTGTTTCTGAAAACAAATTCAATCCTTGATCCCTTGCTACATTCTGCATAATGCCCACTGCCCCAGGACTAAACCATTTCTTGACCTTTTCCATTTCTTCTGGTGTTGAAGGCAATATCGCTATCGTGTCGAATACCGCTACCGGCTTATCCGTATGGCCTTTTCGTTTAAGATGTCGCAATACGCTTTTTGCCTTTCGAGTTACACGTCCCATTCTGGTAGGGGCGCCAACTATAATCGCATCGACACCTTGTAGGTCAGGGAACCTCAGCCTAATATCCTGAATGGAAGATTGGTGGCCTAACGTATTTATCTGTTGTGCAATAGCTTCTGCAACCTGTTTGGTGTTCCCATAGTAGCTTCTGTAAAGAATAAGCGTCTTCATCGGCTTACCTCGTTTTTCTCAGGAGTCAATACGGAACCGTATGGCGCCTTTAGAATACAATTCATGCTGAACGTTATAGTAATTCGTTCTCTATGTGAATACCAGCTTGCCTGGCTTGTCAATTCGACGTCATAATTCATTCGATTGTGCTTAAGGTTCATAGAGCGATTTTCACATTGCCGAACACACCACGAATATGAACTCACTCCTGATGAGATATAACGGGGCCGCGGATCAGCGGTGGGGGGAGGCGCGAGCTTGTTCGCGGCGACCGACGTCCGCTGCATCCTCTGGATGGCCGGCGCGAAGCGCCGG
>JAGLQP010000729.1 GCA_023136785.1 Spirochaetales bacterium | reverse complement strand
ATCCTCGATTCTCCAGATATCTCTCGAGTTGGACAGGCGTCCAATCCGTACTTTAACCTCTTCAACAATTTGTCTGCATCCGCAGAACCCAAGTCTATACCGGGCTTGTGAATATCTATATTATGATGACGGTTCGAAAATCTTATTTTTATGACAAGATTTTCGCACTGGTTGAAGACACCGCAATCTTACTTTCAGTGGCGAGGGGGTCGAGCGGGCGGCGCACCGCCAGCCGGGGGCGCCCAGCCACGAAGATTGCGATATGATTGACCCGAGGATTACGAGAAATGAAAACCAACCGCTCAGGCAGCAGGGATCATCGATCACGAAAGCTGTTTCTAACTCTGGTTGTCATCGCTGTTGCCGTCCTGCTCACCCTCTGGGGCGCCGGCGAAGGTGGGTACAGGATCGGCCACCCGACGGGTTCCAGCGCCGCTGTATCGCCGAGGCTACCGGCGCTCTTGGTTCAATCTCTCGACCAGCCGCAGGCGGGTACTTTCCTGGTGGCTGCTCGGAGTCTTCGGGATCCCAACTTCTCCCGAACCGTGGTTTTTCTGATCGACTACGACTCTGCCGGTGCCTTTGGCTTGATCATTGATCGACCCACTGGGCATACCATGGCGGAGCTATGGCCGGATATCACCGGTTTAGAAGCTTATTCCGTCTACTTTGGAGGACCTGTGTTTCCCCATCACCTGCTCTTTCTGTTTCGATCGGACAGTGGGCCCGAAGATACCCGACGGGTGTTCCGGGGTGTTTACCTCGGCTCGGACGAGCTGGTTCTCAAACGTATTCTTGCCGAGGGGGAAGACGAGTTCCGTGTGTACGCCGGTCACGCCGGCTGGGCGTCTGGGCAGCTGGACAACGAGATTGCCCGGGGCGACTGGTACATCCTGCCTGCGGAGAGGGCGTTCATTTTTCATCAAGGGCCTTCTCGGATTTGGGAAGAGCTCATTCAACGCGTTGACATCCAGGTTGTAAACTTGCGTAAGTAACGCCAATCCCATGGATCAAAACAGCCTCAGAAACGTCCGTACCGAGATCACACCGGAGTTCCT
>JAGLQP010000728.1 GCA_023136785.1 Spirochaetales bacterium | reverse complement strand
GCCGTGAATCGGATCATCGCGGTGGTATGCGTTGTGTTCGCCGCGGCGGCCGTGAGCGGGTGTTTTCCCAACATGATGGCTCAACAACAGCAGAGCGTGAAAACCGATCCGATCTACAGCCCGAACGGTTTGAAGATCGCCTTCATCTCCACCCATGACGGAGACCCGGAGATCTTCGTCATGAACGCCGATGGTACCGGAGTCAAGAAACTGACGGACAATACGCATGTCGATGCGGCGCCCAGCTGGTCCCCCGATGGCGGCAAGATCGTGTTCACCTCCGATCGGAGCGGCTCCTTCGAGCTATACCGAATGAATGCAGACGGAAGCCAGCAGGATATGATTCCCACACCTGTTGAAGATATGTGAGTAGCTCGAATCCAATTCGTACAACCCAAGCCGATACCTCCCCGGGGATGATCGACCTGGCCATCGGGCATCCCAGTCCTTCCCTTCTGCCGTTGGAGATCATACGCCGGGCGGCGGAGCATCGATTCGGTACGGATTTTGCTCCGTACCTGCAGTACGGATACGAGCAGGGGGACGGCTACTTCCGCCGCACCTTGGCGGAATTCTTGCACCGCCACTACAGCCTGCCCGTGTCCGCAGATCAACTGTTCATCTCCGGCGGAGTATCCCAAGCTCTGGATCTGCTCTGTACCCTCTACACTCAACCGGGAGACACGGTGTTTGTCGAGGAACCCACTTATTTCCTTGCACTGCGCATTTTCAGCGATCATCGACTGCGTCTGGTAAGCGTACCGACAGATAACCAGGGCCTGGTGGTGGAAGCTCTTGAAGAGAAACTGAAAAGCGTACGACCCGTGTTCCTCTACACCGTACCGACCCATCAAAATCCTTCAGGAGCTACCCTGCCCCTTGAACGGCGGCGCCGTCTGGTAGAGCTGAGCCGGGACAGGGGGTTTCTAATCGTCGCCGATGAAGTCTATCACCTCCTCACCTACGACGGTCAGGCACCGTCTCCCCTGGCCGGCTTCCTCTCCGAGGGCACGGTTCTGTCTCTCGGCTCTTTCTCCAAAATCCTGGCCCCCGGCTTGCG
>JAGLQP010000727.1 GCA_023136785.1 Spirochaetales bacterium | reverse complement strand
TACCGATATCAGGATTTAGGTCATTTCGTGGTTCCCACTACCACGCTGTGGAAGAGCAACTATGTATACTCGGAAGAGGAAAAGCTTCAGTTCATTCAGCACTATGCACAAAGATTGGACCTTGGCCTGGACCTGACGGAATTATATGAAAAGACGAAGATCCTGGAGCGTACGATCTTGCTGCGGGCGATCAGTTGGTGTTTCATGGCCTATTACGAATACACCCAGGTGGAGCGAAAGCTGCGCAACGAGGAAACCTTCGAAAAGATCCGAGACTATCTGAACGATATCGAATCCTTATTAGCTTGGTAAGATTTCTTTTAGCAACCGCGTCACTTCAATAATCGGATTTCTATAGTAGAGAGATCGACAAAAACTCGTTGGGAGTGTGAAACAATGACGCGAAAGAGTATTATCATCCTGGTTCTGGCAGCACTGGTTGCCAGTGGTTTGTGGGCCGGTGGAAAGCAGGAGCAGTCCCTGCCCTTCGAACAACGATACCAATCCATGAGTTGGGAACAGATCGTTGATGAAGCGGGCGGTCAAAAGCTGTACTGGTACATGTGGGGCGGGTCTGACCTGATCAACAAATTTGTGAATGGATATCTGGCGGAGCGGCTCAGGAACGAGTACGATATTACCCTCGAAATGGTCCCGGTAACCGATGCCGCGACCTTCATAAACAAAGTCCTTGGGGAGAAGCAGGCCCGACGCGACAGCGGCGGCTCTGTGGATGTGATGTGGATCAACGGCGAAAACTTCCGTACGATGCGCGAGGCGGATCTACTGTTCGGGCCGTACGCGGACAAGCTTCCCCACATGCAATACATAGACAGCACGGATTCCTCGATCAGCAATGATTTTGGATTCCCCGTCGAGGGATACGAATCCCCGTACGGATCCGCCCAAGTCGTGATGGTCTACGATTCGGCCAGGGTCCCGGAACCACCTCGAAAGATCGAGGATCTTCTCGACTGGATTCGAGCAAACCCCGGAAAATTTACCTATCCCGCAATCCCCGACTTTACAGGCTCTGTGTTTGTCCGACACCTTTTCTACCACGT
>JAGLQP010000726.1 GCA_023136785.1 Spirochaetales bacterium | reverse complement strand
TGGGCGGGCTCCATGGAAGAGTTAAAAACCCCGGACAGCCTTGGGGACGAACAGGTCCGCTATCGAGGTGATTTTTTCGCCCAGTAGTCCAGGATGTGGCGTGGGAAGGTCGTCCCGATCCTGCCGGAGATGCTCGCAGCCGCCTCCACAAAGATCGGTGCGTATTCATCGAGCTGCTCCATGTCCAGATCGATGGAGGTGCCGACCAGGGTAATGGCCCCGATGGCACGGTTGCCGTTGCCGAAAAGCGGCACTGCCAGGGCAGTGATACCCCTGTGGAACTCCTGATTGTTGTAGGAAACTCCCGTGGTGTAGATCGATGAGAGGTTCTTGCGAAGATCCTCCACATTGGTAATCGTCTCGGGAGTGTAGGTTTCAAGCTCGAGGTTCGATAATAGTGTGTCCCGCTCTTTTTCCGGCAGAAATGCCAGCACCGCTTTACCCGAAGCAGCGCAGTGCAGCGGCATGACCTCACCTCTGCCGACGGATACCCGGGTATTGATCTGGCCGCAGATCTCCATGGCGATACAGTGTTTTCCATTGTAGAGAGCGAAAAACGTAGTCTCTTCGGTTTGGTTATGCAGCTCTTCGAGGTAGGGCAGGCAGACCGCAGCCAGATCCATGCCTTCAATCACTGATTCGGCCAGGCGGAGGTGGGCGAACCCCAGGGAATAGTGGGAATCCCTCTTATTTTGATACACGTAATCATGCCGCCGCAGGGAAGCGAGAATGCGGTAGCAGGTGGATGGGGGAATATTCAAAGCCCGGCTGATTTCTTTGTTGGTGAGGCCGCTCTTGTAGTGTCTACGGAGAAGCTCAAAGATGTTGTGTATCTTGTCTATTGAAGGCATAACTTGGAATCGTACTGCGAGAGTGTACTCGGAAGCTCAAAGTGGTGTCAATTGTCGATTTTTGACCCCGATCCATGCAAGGGTATCCGTGACGATTAAGGCCGTAATCTATTTACAAAAATATACAAAATTGTATAATATCATTAATGAGATTTGACACACTTCTCTCTATGTTTGGAGACCTGCCGCTGTTTGATGTGAGCATGGTCGTGCAGT
>JAGLQP010000725.1 GCA_023136785.1 Spirochaetales bacterium | reverse complement strand
ATTCCGGAAGCGCTATAAGAAAGAGTTCCTGATGCAGGCTTTCGACTGCGGTCCCACGACTTTCTACGACTACCCTCAAAGGTCGGTGAAACCCGTAGACGGCGGGATCTTCGAGACCATGCTCAAGTTCGCCGAAGCGACTCCGGAGATCGGCTACATAAGTTGCTGGTACCGGCAGGACCTGCCGCCCCGGATAGAGAGGCTCCAGTCCCTGGTTGAAGGCCTCAAGATAACTCGAAAGCTGGACGGTATTGAGGCGATCCAGCCCGAGATGATCAAGTACCTCAAGGAGGCCGGCGTAATCGTGTACGGAGATGGGGACAGCTCCGCGTTTCTCGCAGGGTCGGAGTGTATGACCATGCCCGTTGTCCTGGAAGCCCGGTCGGCGGAAGATATCCTGGAGCGGAAACGCTGCGGTGTTCACCGCTACCATATTGCCAGTATGCCCACTCTGGGAGTGAGCACCCCGGTTACCCTTGCCGGCTCCATTGTACTGGCTGCGGCTGAACTTCTCGGCGGCATGACCGTGTGCTGGTGTGCCGATCCGGAGTCGGATCTCAGTGCACGGATGATCACCCTGGTCGTGGATATGCGAAACGGCAATTCCACCACCTTCGCTCCGGCGTACATTCAATACAACAATGCGGTCCGACAACTGTTCAACGAGAGGTGGGGCGGGCACTGCATGGTTGAAGTCTTTTTCAGCCCTACGGCTCGCCGACCGGGTCTGCAAGCGGTCTTTGAAAACTTCTACGCCACCAATTGCCTGCAGCGGTGGGAGGAAAATCCTCACATCCCCTACGCGGGGATGGGCGCGCTGCACGAGGGCGGACTTGGCTCCCCCACCCAGTTCATGCTCGACATGCAGATACGCAAAGCCCAATGGATGTACACATCCGAGATCCCGGTGAACGCCGAGACGATCGCCTGGGAGGATATCCTGAAGGCTGTGGAGGGGCAGAGCAGCTTTTTAGAGTCCGACCATACACTCCGGCACTTCCGGGATCTATGGATTCCCGAGCTCTTCCGCTCCGACGATCCCTCTACCGGCTCCTGGGATGGGAGTGAAA
>JAGLQP010000724.1 GCA_023136785.1 Spirochaetales bacterium | reverse complement strand
GGGATCCGGAGAAGCACCTTGAAGAGCGCCTCCTCGAGATCGAACCCCATCTGGAGCTGATCGACGACGGCATTCCCACGGTGCGTTCCGACCTGGGAACCACCTTGCTGCCCAGCGGTTTGGGATTGCGAATCGAGGTGCAGCCGGAGCTCCACCCCTGGCTGGCTGAGCATCTCACCCCGGAGCAGTACGGAGAACTTAGAAGCCCTATCTCGCCCCAGGATTTGCTCCAGAACGAGATGCTTTTTTCCAAAAGTTTCTACGAATTGTTCAATCAGCGCAAAGAGAAGGGCCTGGTCCTGGCGGAGATATTCCCCTACGTTCCCGACACGCAAGGGATCTTCGACCTCTCCCACCTGATAATTGGTACGGATTTTCTCTACCTGCTCAGCGACCAGGGCGATCAGGTTCTGGCGATTCAGAAGCGCAGCTTCGAGATATTTATAGCCGCCACCAGGATGTTCAAGGATCTTCTCGGGGAGCAGCGCGGTTCCATGGTGCACGGTCACGGCATGCCGATCGGGGTCTGGTTTCCCGACACCGGGGCGCGCATCTCCGAAGACAGTGCCACCCTGATCTCCGACGGTATGATCCGGGAGTTCTGCCTGCCCTTCATCGAGCGGGCGGCTAAATCCTTCGGTCGATTATTTATGCACTACTGCGGGTATCACCCCGGCTTTCTGCAGATGCTTTGTCAGATGGAGGAGATCTCCACCCTAAACCTGGGAAATCCGGAGATGTACGACCTGGAGGAGCTCTTCTCCTTGTGCGGCCGCAGCGGGACCGTCTACTTCGGACACCTGCCCCTGCTCGAAGGGGAGGACGGCGAGAGCTACCTCGAACGTCTGGCCGATCTTTGCAGGCGCCATCAGACCAGACTGATCCTGGTGTCGGAGGTCCATCCCCAAGGCAGCGAGGAGAAGTCCGCAATGGTCAAGCGCTGGCACAGCCTGACGGGCGGAATACAGAGCTCGTAATGCTGCAAGCACGGAAGGACAGATATGGCAACCTACGCTGTGGAGTTTACGGGCGGCTCCTCCCTGCCTCTGTCGTCCCCTCCGGAGTAAGACGGCG
>JAGLQP010000723.1 GCA_023136785.1 Spirochaetales bacterium | reverse complement strand
GCGCTGTTGGACTGGAACAACAACTATGGGGATGATCCGGACAAGGGCGTGGTCTTTCACTGCAGCAACCTGCCTCAAGACATATTCGGCGGAGAAGCGGTAATGGACTACCAGGAGATCATCGCCGGCAGCGTGGGCAAGGAAAACACCTACGGCACGATGGCTGGGAAGATCAAACCCACTCCTCTGACCTACTGCCGGGTATCCACCGACGACAACTGCGGCACGATCCGGGTGTATCTGGGGGAAGGTCGCATCACGGAAGACCAGATCGATACATTTGGAGGCTACGGGGTCGTGCAGATTCCGGAGTTCCAGAAGCTCCTGCGCTTCATCTGCGAGAATGGATTCGAGCACCACGTGGCGGTCAACCCAACCCCGGTGGCGGATGCGGTCTGCGAGGCGATGGACAAGTACCTCGAGTGGGACGTGTATTATCATCAGGCATGAGAGGAAGGCGGTAACATGGCGCACATCCTTGGTTTAGATTTCGGAACAGATTCGGTTCGGGCAGTGATTGTGAATGCCCAAAGCGGCAAGGAAGAGGCCAACCAGGTAGCTTACTACAAACGCTGGATGAAGGGTCAGTACTGCGATCCGGCCAAAAATCAGTTCCGGCAGCACCCCCAAGACTACATCGACTCCATGGAAGAGGCGGCCAAAGGAGCGCTGGCTCAGCTTTCCGCCGACGCGGGGAAGGAGGTCGCCGGTATCGGCATCGACACAACCGGCTCCACTCCCTGTGCTGTGGACAGGGAAGGCACTCCGGTGGCTCTTAAGCCAGAGTTCCAAGACAATCCGAATGCCATGTTCGTCCTCTGGAAGGATCACACGTCGGTCAAAGAAGCGGAACAGATCAACGACCTGGCCCGCAGCTGGGGCGGTGTGGATTACACGAAGTACGAGGGAGGCATCTACTCCTCAGAATGGTTCTGGGCCAAGATCCTCCACGTTCTCCGGGAGGATCCCCGGTTGGCGGTGGAAGCCTACTCCTGGGTCGAGCACGCCGACTGGATGCCCGCCCTGTTGACCGGGAATACGGACCCGCTGACCCTGAAGCGCAGCCGCTGCGCCGCCGGGC
>JAGLQP010000722.1 GCA_023136785.1 Spirochaetales bacterium | reverse complement strand
GCAGGTAGTATTTCTGATGGTAGTCTTCAGCGAGGAAGAACTTCGAAAATGGTACGATCTCCGTGTACACTGATTTTCCGGCTTCTTCCCGCTCCTCTGTATCCAAGGCAAGGCGCTGCTGCTGTTCGTTGTGAAAGAAGATGATCGATCCGTACTGCCGGGAAAAGGATCTTGTACTCGGATTGTGGCTGTTCCAGAACACATCGAGAAGTTCCGAGTAGGTAATAAGATCGGGGTCATAATCGATTTGAATCGTTTCCGAATGATCCCCGATACTGTAGTAGGTTGGATTGTCGGTAGTACCGCCGGCGTAGCCGACGCGAGTGTGAACAACTCCAGGCATCTGCCCAAACTGGGCATCCGGTCCCCAGAATCACCCCAAGGCAAAGGTGGCGGTTTCGATCTCGGGATTCGTCAGCCCTTCCTGGGTCGAGTCCTGCGAACGAGAGCTGATTTTCGCCGATCCGTCTTCGATCGTTCTGCCAACATTCTGCCGCACACAGGAGGAGAGCATCAACACCACGGAGAAAACAAACAGCGCTTTTCGGGAATTACACATAGAACCTTTTTCGAAGCGGAACGGACCCCCTGCGCGGGCCGGACTGGGCGTCCCCCTCACAACTCTAGGGAGGCTGCAATATTGTAGAAATTATGCCTTGATCTTCTTCTCCAGCTCTTGGATTTCCTCCTCGAGCTCTTCGATCTTTGTTTCTCTGCGGACATCGATCTCCGAAGAAACCACGGAGGAACAGGTGGCTTTGGAACGTGCCCGTATCAGCTCCTGAAGCTTTCTCTTTTTTTCTGTAAGTTCATCGTTTGTGTTCGGCATCGAATCCTCCCTTCAGGAAATAGTATTATTTCACAACTTCTGCTCACCGTCTACAACTTCCACAAACGCCCTCACTTCCGAGCCCTGACCCGTCAGATCCACAATGACGTGCCACTCTCCTTTATGAGGTGGTCTGAAGGTGCAGGCAATCTTGTCTGAATGCTCGCTGTTGCTCTGGTAAGATTTCCCTATCCGATACTTGTAGTAGTTCAGCGTGTCGAGCAGCCGTACGTTTGCCCGGTCGGAAAGAGAGACC
>JAGLQP010000721.1 GCA_023136785.1 Spirochaetales bacterium | reverse complement strand
CCGGCCACTTTGTAGGCGTAGAACATTCCGGCCACACCCCGCCTGTCATCTTCCTTGCCCTTGGGGGCGGAGGCCACGTCGTCGGCCACCAGCACGGTTTGGACCCGGATGTCCTCCTCTTCTGCCATCTCCGCGGCCATGTCGAAGTTCATCACGTCCCCGCCGTAGTTGCCGTACAGGTACAGCACGCCCTTGCCCGCATGCACCGCCTTGGTGAGGGTGAGCATCTGATTCATGCTGGGGGAGGCGAACACGTTGCCGATGGCCGCCCCGTCGATCAACCCTTTGCCTATATAGCCCATGAACACGGGCAGGTGCCCGGAGCCGCCGCCGGTGACGATGGCCACCTTGTCCTTGACCGGCCCATCGGAGCGCATGATGGCCCGCTTCTCGCCGCGGGCGTTGGCCAGCTGATCCGGGTGTGCCGCCACGATCCCTTCGAGCATTTCATCCACATAGCTTTCCGCTTCGTTATAAAACGTTTTCATTCCTTAGGTCCTCTTGGTAAATATCAGCCGGCAGACCTTGTCTCTGTTTCCGATCGCCTCGGGCATATCGAGCTTCAGGATTTCGTCGTTGTCCACGATCCCGAAGTCGTGCTCCGAAGCCAGGCCGCAGAGCCGGCTGCGCTGTTCGGCGGACAGGCCCATCTCTCTCCATCCTTCCTCCAGGGGGCAGCGACCGAAGATGAACTCCGCCCTGTCTTCGCTGCTCGCTCCCACCTCCTGGAACTTCATGGTCGCCACCCCGATCTCATCGGGAATCATGTGCTTCATAAACTCCCCGGCGCCCAAATTGCCCCATTCTTTAGATTTCTCCTTGCCGAACTTGAAGATCGCTTTCATCACCGCCTTGTCGTAGTCTTTGAATCCGGCTGCATCGAGCTCTTTTACGATGTAGGCCAGGTACTTGCCCCTCTGCTTGGTTGCTTCGAAGCGCTCCCGGACCACGTCTTCCAAGGTGTATTTCTTTTCCATAGTTTGTGATTCCTCATTTCTGCGTAGATAGTTGAAAATATCCCGGGCGGGCGCGCACGTGGTTGTGCACACCCGCCTCGGAACAATTGTGGTTGTCCCGCAACTGCG
>JAGLQP010000720.1 GCA_023136785.1 Spirochaetales bacterium | reverse complement strand
TACCAGGATTTCGAAGAGCAGTATCTGGAGGAGTTGCCCGCAGGCCGCCTGGCCTATCGGGAGCATCAGGGCCGGAGCTGGCGGCGTCCGGAGATCGCCGTGCTCAAGGCCTCCGGGGTCATCATCAACAGCCGATCCTTAAGTCCGTGGCGCCGACTGTTCTCCCGGGGCTACATCACCGAAAAGAACCTGATACCCGTGCTGGAGCATCTTCAGGAGGACGCCCAGGTGTCGGCGGTGATTCTGTGCATAGACAGTGGGGGCGGGGACGGCCTGGTGAGTGACAAGATCTGGAAGGCCATCATGGAACTGAAAGAGGAAAAACCTGTGGTGGTTGTGATGGGCCGGGTGGCCGCTTCCGGCGGCTACTATCTGGCCATGGCCGGAGACAGGGTGTTCGCCCGCAAGACCGCGCTGACCGGCAGCATCGGCTCCTACTCCTTCAAGATCGTGATCGTAGAGCTGCTGGAACGACTTGGAATTACCATGGACTCGATCCGCTTCGGAGAAAACGTCGAGCTGTTTTCTCCCTTCACGGCCTTGAGCGAGGAACAGCGACAACGCTTGAGAGATCTCAACGACAGTTTCACCGATCAGTTCTACAGAAAGGTGGCGGAAGCTCGATCCCTGCCGTATGAAACGGTGGAAGAGATCGGCGGCGGCAGGATCTACTCGGGGGAGCGGGCCCTGGAGCTCGAGCTGATCGATCAGATCGGCGGCGTCTATTCCGCCCTGGAATACCTGGAAGAGGAGCTCGAGCTTTCGGAAGAGGAATACAGGCTTCGTTACTACCCGGACTGGAACATGCTGCTTCTTATGGTACTCCAGGAGCTCCGAGAGGATCGTGTCAAGCTTCCCCGGCTGCTGTTTCCCTGATCCATAACCTCAATCTACACGAAGCGCTGGCGGATCTCCGAGCTCACATAATCCAGCACGGCCACGGTCACAGCGATGAACCACACGGCGATGCCGGCGGCCCGATAGTCGAGCAGACGGATGTACTGGATCAGGATGAAGCCGATGCCTCCGCCGCCTACCAGCCCGATGATGGTGGACATGCGTACGTTGATATCCCAGCGGTACATCG
>JAGLQP010000072.1 GCA_023136785.1 Spirochaetales bacterium | reverse complement strand
GGGCCAGACCGATCATGGCGATGGTTGGGCCGATGGTGATCGGGCTAATAATCCGTTTGATGTAACCCATCAGTCCGGTGTAGCCCAGCACGATCTCGATCACCGAAGCGAACATGACCGCGGCGCAGACCTGCTGGATCATCACCTCCCAGCCCAAGTTCTGGGCGGCCACCATACCGACGATGGCGAACATCGGACCCAAGAAGGAGAACGTTCCGCCCTGTACGATGGGCAGCCTGTTTCCGATGGGGGACTGCTGGATCAGGGTGGTGAGTCCCGACACGAAGAACATGGTGGAGATGAGCAGGGCTAGCTCTGCCTGCGGCAACCCCATCGCGCCGCCAACGATGAAGGGAATCAGGACTGTCGCACCGAACATGGTGAGGTAGTGCTGAATCCCCAGCAGGATGGCGAGGCCCATTTTCGGGCGGCTGCCAAGCGGATAGATCACCCACCCCCTGGCTTGCACTTTTGCTTGGTCGCTCATAGAGACCTCCGATTTATTTTTTTATGTGCGCTATGCGCACATATATAACAAGAGCACTCCCCTTCCAACGGAAGCGACGTGCTCCTATTTCATGTCATCGCTTCAGGGCAGCTGCCCGCAGATCTCGCCGTAGGCCTCGGGCCTACGATCTCGGAAGAACTGCCAGCCGTCCCGAACCTCGCGAATCTGCTCCAGATCCAGCTCCACGATCACCACTTCATCTTTGTCTTCACTCCCCTTGGCGATCAACTGTCCTCTGGGATTGCAGAAATAACTGGATCCGTAGAACTGACCGAACTCCCAGGGCTTTTCGGTTCCCACCCGATTGTTGGCCCCGATAAACACTCCGTTGGCCACCGCCTGGGCGGGCTGTTCCAGCTCCCAGAGATAGCGGGACTTCCCGTGGGTCGTGGCCGAGGGGTTGAACAGGATCTCCGCCCCCTTCAAGGCCAATACCCGGGCGCATTCTGGAAAGTGTCTGTCGTAGCAGATGTAGATGCCGATCCGGGCGTAGTCCGTATCGAAAACGGGGAAACCCAGGGTCCCGGGTTTGAAGTAGAACTTCTCCCAGAAGGCCGGATAGGTGTGCGGGATATGCACCTTGCGCATCTTGCCCAGATACTTCCCGTCTCTGTCGATGACCTGGGCGGTGTTGAAGTACACTCCCTCCTGCTCCATTTCGTAGACCGGCACGATCATGACCATGTTGTATTTTTTTGCCAGAGGAGCGAAACGCTCGGTGATGGGTCCCGGAACGGTTTCGGCCGTTCGGTACCACTTGATGTCCTGCTCCGCGGCGAAATAGGGTCCGTGAAACAACTCCTGCAGGCAGAGGATCTGAACCCCCTTCTTCCCGGCCTCTTCGATCATCGGGATATGCTTGGCGATCATCGCCTCTTTGATTTCTTCGGGGGATCCCTCATGTTTCGGATTGGACGCTTGGATATGGGCGCATTTGACAACGCGCGGCATGGAGTACTCCCTCGGCAGTCTAGGTACAGCTTGAGTTTATTATACTTGATTGTACAGCAGGCTGAAATAGGCAGTCAAGTTTTTTTTATTTGGCTGCGGGCTGTAGTCCTGCTGTGGGTGAAAAAAGCTGAAATAAAACTGCGGCGGAGGGATTATCGTAGCAAATTCGAAGTATTCGAGCGCGGTTCTATCAAATATAAATTGAAATTATAAATGAAGATTCATTCTCTTGATTTTCTTCGTTTCTCGGGCATAATAGAGCTGTGAGCAAGCGTGGAGTACAGGTAATCGAATTGGAAGACTTCATGTGCCGCTGCGGCAGCAGGGACTTCGATACAACGCTCGAAGCGCAAATACCTATAGGTTTGACCTGTCGAAACTGCGGCGGGCGTTACTCTGTAAAAAAGAAGGAACAGAGGACTCGGATGACAAACCTACCTATGTCCTTCGGCTTTCGCAGTCTTTACTGGGACAAGATAGAGAGTTCCGGCAGCTCCATCTATGGAGTCACCGAACAAGGATATGAAATCCGTGAAATCCGAGGAGGAGGTATGAACACCAAAGAGCTGAAAAAACTGGATCGCCGGCATGTCGTGTATAGTTGGAAGGCTCAGGGGCAGGTTGATCCGATTGTCATCGACCGAGCCGAGGGTATCTACATGTGGGATACCGACGGCAAACGCTATCTCGACGGCTGCTCCGGGTTGCTCAATGTGAATATTGGACATGGGAACCGCCACGTGCTCGATGCCATGAAGGCACAGATGGAGAAACTCTGCTTCGTCTCTCCGGGTTTCAGCACCGAGCCCAAAGCCCGGCTGGCGAGCATGGTCGCTGAAGTGACTCCGGCGGATCTCGACTACGTGTTCTTTACTAACGGCGGAGCCGAAGCGATCGAAAACGCCATCAAGGCGGCCCGCTGGTACACCGGGCGTCACAAGATCTACGCCCGCTGGCGAAGCTACCACGGGGCCACCGCCGGAGCGATCACCCTGACCGGAGATCCAAGGCGCTGGCCCGCCGAGCCGGGGATTCCGGGAGTGGTACATTTCTTTGGTCCCCACCCCTACCGCTGCCCTTTCGGGTCGAAGGATCAGGAGGAGTGCGGAGAGAAAACCCTCGAAGTGCTGAAAATTCAAGTTTTGCTCGACGGTCCCAAGACCATCGCCGCCATCTTCATGGAGCCGATCGTCGGCACCAACGGCATCATCATTCCCCCACAGAACTTCATGACAGGCTTGAGGCAGATCTGCGATGAAAACGGGATCCTACTGGTCATCGACGAAACCATGGCCGGGTGGGGCCGGGCGGGCAAATGGTTCGGCATCGACAACTACGGGATCGTTCCTGACATCATCACCACGGCCAAAGGCATCACCTCCGGTTACGTTCAGCTCGGGGCGATGATCTGGAATAAAAAGATTTGGGATCATTTTCAGGATCGACCCTTTACCGGTGGACTGACCTACTCCGGTCATACCCTGGCCTGTGCCGCAGGAATCGCCAACATCGAGGTCTACAAGCAGGACAAGCTGATCGAGAAATCCGCAAGCATCGGGGAGTATCTCAACCAGAAACTCCAGGAGCTAAAAGAAAAACACCCCTCCGTGGGAGACGCCCGCTGCAAAGGCCTCTGGGCCTGCATCGAGCTCACTTCGGACAAGAAGACCAGGGCCCCCTTGGCCGGATTTTCCGACTCGGTGAAAAACGTATCGGCGGGGCTGACTAAAGTACTGTACGACAACAACCTGTATCTGTTCGCCAAGTGGGATTATATCTTTATCTCTCCACCGCTGATCATCAACCGAGAACAGATCGACGAGATGGCAGCCGCCATAGACAAAGGCCTGGACTATACGGATTCCCAGATTAACTAGCTCGTTCAACCTTTGCAGTGGAGGTGAATTTTGATAAGCTCTGGTAGTTCACACCAGAACAACCAATAAGTTAATAAGTAATTTTAACAAAGTCAGGAGGATTTCATGGCTGAAGACCAAGATGCAGCAAAATACATAGCCGACCTGGTCGCCCGAGCCCGGAAAGCCCAAGCAGAAATCGAGTTCGCCACTCAGGAGCAGGTGGATGACATGGCTACCCGGGTCGCCTGGTCCGGTGTGCGGCCGGATTTCGCTCAAAAGTACACAAAATTCTGTACCGAAGAAACCCGCATGGGTTACCAGCCCCACAAGTACGGCAAGCAGATGACCAAGGTCAAAGGAACCCTTCGGGATATGAAGGGCAAAAAATCTGTAGGCATCGTATACCATGACAAGGAAAAAGGCATCATC
This sequence comes from Spirochaetales bacterium, assembly GCA_023136785.1. Lineage (GTDB taxonomy): Bacteria > Spirochaetota > Spirochaetia > SZUA-6 > DRHE01 > JAFGQJ01. The sequence goes on along the minus strand of JAGLQP010000072.1, from coordinate 4,696 downwards.
AAGATCGCCAAGCCCGTCGGCGTAATCGGCGCCTTGATTCCCGTGACCAACGGCGAGGCCACCCCCTTCGTCAAGGCGATCAGCGCCATCAAGACCCGCAACGCCGTCATCACGGCTCCCCACCCGCGGGCTCAGAAGACCAACAACATGGCCGTCGCTCATATGCGAAAAGTCCTGAAAAATCACGGCTGGCCGGAAGATCTGATCATCGGCGTGGAGGACATCACCGTGGACAAGAGCAAAGAACTGATGAAGCAGTGCGACGTGATCTTGGCCACCGGCGGCGGCGGCATGGTCAAAGCGGCCTACTCCAGCGGCACTCCGGCCTACGGAGTGGGAGCGGGAAACTCGGTGTGCATCGTGGATGAAGACGCGGACCTGAAGGATGCGGCGGACAAGATCATGCGCTCCAAGACCTTTGACTACGCCACCAGCTGCTCTACAGAAAACTCAGTGGTCATCCACGAGAGCCTCTACGACAGGATGGTGAAGGAACTGGAGGCGGTGGGCGGCTATCTGTGCAGCGCCGAGGAGAAGAAGAAGCTCCAGGCTACCATGTGGGACCCCGAGAAGGGCATACTGAATCGGGAGATCGTGGCTCAGCCGGCGGAGAAGATCGCCGGTCTGGCCGGGATCAAGCTGCCCAAGGATAAGAGCTTCATCATGGTCGAAGAAACCGACGTGGGCAAGGGATATCCCTTCAGCGGGGAGAAGCTGTCGGTGACCACCACGCTATACAAGTGGAAGAGCTTCGATGAAGCGATCGACCTGGTCAACCGCATCACCACCTTTTCCGGTCCCGGCCACTCCTGCGGTATCCACACCTTCAACGAGATGCACATCCGGGAGCTGTCCCACAAGGTGCGGGTCAGCCGCATCATGATTCGCCAGCCCCAATGTCTGGCCAACAGCGGCGCCTGGACCAACGGCATGCCCATGTCCATGACCCTGGGCTGCGGTCCCTGGGGCGGAAACACGACCAACTCCAATGTGACCTGGGAGCACCTTCTAAACTACACCTGGGTCTCCTACCCCATTCCTTCGACCCAGCCCACCGACGAGGAACTGTTCGGCAGGGTGATGTACGAGGACTAAGAGTTCTGCAGTTGCTACCACAGCGGAGAACAAACGACAGATATCGGCGGCCCTGTAAAGGGCCGCTTTTTTTGGTGCGTCCGGACCCACCTCTTGTTTCTTTCAGGTATTTATCCCCGTCCCCTAGCCCCTAGGGGAGAAAAACCCCACCCTGGCGAAGATCCCGGGAGGAGATATATAAATTCGTGAAGAGCAGCTTTCCGGAAATGGTGTAGGAGGTAGCGCCTGGGCAGCTGAACTCGGGATCGTTTCCAGGGATATTTTATGAACAAGCAGAGTCTGATTGAGGAGTACAAGCGGTACAGAAAGATCGCAATAGAATACCTTTCCAATCTTGTCACAGAGATTGAAAATCCTGGCAAGGATCATAGGCGAATTGGAAGGCTCCTCGGGGTATGCCGGAACAACACATTTGTCTACCAGGACGCAAATGAGTCGTTTGCTTTTACCGATTTTGCTTTGGCGGAGAGGTAGAGATTCTTGATATCTATTTTAGTCAAACTGCAACAGTGGGGCTTCTTGTTTTTTGACGTATTGCTCCCTTTAATAGATTCAACATGACCTCCGATGCTGCTTTTGTGTTTTACGGACAAGAAAAAGAGATTCTTCTACGTCGCTATGCATCACTTGCAAATCGGGAGTTTCCGATCAACAAGTCAATTGAATACGGGCAACGTCGTAGTCGGGATCATCACCTTTACCCAGGCGGGGGGGATATCAACATCATCGTTGCCGACATCAATATCGGCGCCCAATCCTACTGGAATGCAGAGGCGACCATGCCCCTGACCGGCAAGAAAGCCCTGGGTTTTTCAGGAAGCGTCTCCGCCGGGCACAACATCGGAATCGGCGGTGCGGAAATCGGTCGGGCCGTGGTCAACTTCGAAGGCCCGATCATCTTTGTGGTCACGGCCCGCTATCACTGTGGCACCTACGTGGTCTTCTCCAAAGCCCTGAATGAAAATCTGTACGCCGGGGGCCCTGGAAGGAGCCTTCGCCTCGGTCATCGGGGGCGCACCGGCCGCCGCAGTAGTGTTCCCCGATCAGGTGTTCAAAGAGACGAATCTGGATCCCCGGGTCGACCAGGCCCGGAAACAGCTCCGCTCGGGCAGGGCCTACTATCAGAAAGACTTCGACGAACTGTATCAGAAGGTGTACGCTTAGAAAGCAGAGCGCCCTGGCTCAGAAATTCGATTCCATCCACTCCGTAGAACGAGTCCGCAGGGTAGGATCGATCGACGATATTATCAGTTTAGCCGAGCTGCGCCCGTATCTGGTGCGCAAAGTGGAGGAAGGTATGCAGCGGTTCTCCCCGTCGAGGAAGCAGTGAATCCGGTCAAATTCCGTTCGCTCAGCCAACTACTACAGAGAGGAATCGGCAAATCCGCCCTGATCCTGCCGATTTCACTGCTGTTCTCCATCGCTCTGGGGATGACGACCTTCAGCATGATCTTCTATGCCCGGGATGTATTTCAGGCATCAGCAGCCCTGATCGGCTGGCTCGCCGCACTTCCCTATCTCTGCTATTTTGCCGGCTGTTTTCTGCTTCAACCGCTCCTCAGGGTTCTTTTGCCCAGGCATTCACTGATCATAGCAACAGTCTCGACCGCAGTTCTGCTGGTGGGTATCCTGCTCTCTCCGTCTTTGGCCCTGGTATTCGTACTGTATGGGTTGTACGGTCTTTCTCTGTCCCTGTTCTGGCCGCCCCTGATGGGCTGGCTCTCGTTTGGAAAGGAGGAGCAGGCTCTCAATACGGCGCTGGGCCGCTTCAACCTCTCCTGGAGCACGGGGAATATCATCGCTCCCTTTTGGGCTGGCTATCTGCTGCAGCGGGGCATTACCGTCCCGTTCAAAACCGCGGTACTTCTTATGACCGCGGTTTGCCTGTTCGTTCTCGCCGCCTCGATGCTCGTACCCGGAATACGTCAGGACCGGCAGAGGGAGGTTGTCCGGAGACAGAGTGAAACGCTTGAGGATCGAAGCACCCCTCTGCGTTATCAGGCCTGGATCGGTCTGTTCGCCTCCTACGTGGTTCTGGGAATAACCGTGAGCATACTGCCCCTTTTTCTGAGGGAAGAGATAGGGTTGCCAGAAAACCGGATCGGTCTGCTGCTATTGGTCCGCGCCCTGTTCTCAACCCTCGGCTTTGTTGTGTTGGGACGGCTGTCGTTCTGGCACTTCAAAGCCTGGCTGATGATCCTCTGTCAGGGATTGATCGTCGCGGTAGTAGTGGTGATGATCGTCCTGCGCACGTTTTCGGGCTTCTCCCTGTTTCTTGCCCTCTTTGGACTCCTGTTCGCTCTGAGCTACAACAACAGCCTGTTCCACGGCGTGACCGGGAGCGTCCAGCGCTCAACTCGAATGGCTGTTCATGAGGGCCTGCTTACCGCAGGCGTGGTGTGCGGATCCTCGATCGGGGGTATCCTCTACCAAACCGGAGACTTTGGACGGGTATTCCTGTTCGGCTGCATCGTCGTGGCTGCAGGTGCTCTGGCTCAAGTTTTCCTGGTAATGCTGTTCCGCAGCCGTAGCCTTCCTCAGTAGACTACAGTTTCCACACCGCCGTGTCGCCGGGAGCGTTCTGCGGCAAAGGTGGTTAGGTGTGTCTCTAAAGATTCCTCAGCACCGGAGCGGATGAGTTCACGTTTCCCGGTTCGCAGATCCGACACCCAGGCTTCAAGAAGACCGCCGTCGCCGCCTCCGTGTCTATCCGCTGTACCTTGGGGAAGCTCTACCGTTACCTCCTTCCAGCTGTCGTGCAGAAAATCGAGCACTCGGATCTGCCCCTCCACCGCCCTTATGATGCCATGGGTTCCCTGAACCACGGTTCTTCTTCCACCTTCGTTGAAAGCACTCATGGTGAAACTGGCGGTGACACCTCCCGCGTACTCTAGATTCACCACTTGATGATCCACCACGTCGTTGTCGCATTCGTATACACAGCGACCGTACGGTCCCTCCCGTAGCGCCTCGGAGATGCTCTCTTCGGTTGGATCATCCCGCAGCACGTTCAACGGCCAGCCACGGTACCCCTTCGCCGCTCTGTCTCGAAGATAGATTTTATTGCTTGAGTATGGACAGCGGGGTTCGAAAGCACATTCATGGCAAAACAAAGCTTTCCCCGCTTCCTTGGGCTTCATTTCCCTTCGGAAGTGCAGCAGGCCGCCGAAACTCTGCACCCGCCGACAGGGCCTTCCCGTGAAGTAGCGAAGAAGGTCGATATCGTGGCAGGACTTGGAGAGAAGCATAAAGGACGAGCCGACCTGGTTTCTCCAGTTGCCCCGCACAAAAGAGTGGGCCATGTGCCAATACGCGACATCTTCGGCGTGTTGGATCGTCACCACTTCCCCGACAGCTCCTTCCCGTATCAGCCTGTGGATCTCGAGGAAATGAGGAGCATAGCGCAGCACATGGGCTACCGCAAAGATGATCCCCGATCTCAGGACCTCTGCGATTATTTCCCTGCATTCCTCTTCGGTGGGAGCCATGGGCTTTTCCAGCAGGAGGTGATAGCCTCTATGAGCGCAGGCCACGGCCGCTTCGCTGTGCTGCTGATCCTGCGTGGCAAGAATTACCCCATCCGCCATTGCCGGGTGGGCCA
>JAGLQP010000719.1 GCA_023136785.1 Spirochaetales bacterium | reverse complement strand
CCCGGTAATGATTTCACCGCCAAACTGCCCCCCAAGTATTCGAGCCGCTCCCGGATGCTGAACAATCCATAGCCCCCCTGCCTGCCCGGCCTGAAGGCGTTGCGGGAAACGTCGAAACCGGCGCCGTCATCCTGAACCGTGATCTCTATCGAGTTGTTGCGACAACTTATAGACACCCGGATATGACGGGCTCCGGCGTGCTTCACCACGTTCAGCATCAGTTCCCGGACAGCCTGAAAAAGAACCACCGATCCGTCGATATCTATCGGTTTCGGTATATCATCATCTTCCAGCGAGATCAGGATACCGTGCTCGTCCTGGAACTGTTCCACCAGTTGTTCCAGGGCCGCCTTTAGTCCGACTTCGTAGAGAAGAGGGGAGCTCAAGTTGAAGATCAGGGTTCGGACCTCTCGAATGGTCACTTCGATCAAATCAATCGTTTCGTCGATGCTCCTGATCTGTTTAGCCGAGCCGGTCCCTGCTTTGAGCGTGCCGAGTTTGATCCGGGTAAGGGCAAGGGCTTGACCGATGCGGTCGTGCAGATCCGCGGCGATGCGCTTTCTCTCTCGGGCTTCGGTCAGCGACAGTTGAGAAGCCAAGGAGCGCAGCTGCTGCTGGTATTCCAACAGTTTATGCTCCGCCTCTTTGCGCTGGGTGATGTCCCTGGCCACCCCGTAGAACTGTAGGCGTTTCGAAGAATTGAAGACCTGGACCAGCTTGACTTCCAGGACTCTCCGTATCCTGTCTCGGGTCAACAGCTCCACCTCCAATTCGATTCCTTGCCGCATATTTCGGGGCAGTGCTTTTCCGAACATTCCGCCGACCGTTTCCCTGCTCTTCCGGCTCAGGAATTCGACGCACTTCCGACCCTCCAGTTCCCCCGGCGTGTACCCACTGACCGCTTCGGCCCGTTTGTTGACGAACAACAGCCGGCCGGCCTTGTCCAGGGAGAAAATCACATCCTGCACGCTCTCCGCCATCAGGCGGTAGAGCTCCTCCGACTCCCTGAGTTTCAACGACCAACCCTTTAGATCTTCAACCATACGATCAAAAGCGCTTGAAAGGCGGCCGATCTCATCCTTCCTCTGCAG
>JAGLQP010000718.1 GCA_023136785.1 Spirochaetales bacterium | reverse complement strand
ATCTCCCTGCTGTTCGTGTCGATTTTGATCGGCGGTACCCTGGTGTTGCGAACGGTGCGGGCAGAGGTTGTCCTGTCCCGTCAGAAGACGACCTTTGTAGCCAATGTGTCTCACGAATTGAAGACACCCCTTACCTCGATCCGTATGTTTGCCGAGATGCTTCTGGAAGGCCGACAGCGAAGTGAGAACAAGAAACAGGAGTACCTGTCCCTCATGGTGTCGGAATCAGAAAGACTGACCCGCCTGATCAACAATGTTCTCGATTTTTCTCGGATGGAGCAGGGACGTAAGCACTACTCTATGGAACGCCTCGATTTGGCTGCGCTGTGCAGCGAACTGTTGGAAAGCCAACGCCCGCGGTACGAACAGAGCGGCTTTCAACTTGAGCTGCGGGCTCAGCCTCCGGAGAATAGGGTAGCCGCCCAGGTGTGGGTTCAGGCTGACCCTGAAAGCTTGAAGCAATCCATATTGAATCTCCTCTCGAATGCGGAGAAGTACGCAGGGATTGGAAAGGTCATCGAGGTGGAGATCCACAAGGTGGAGTCATGGGTCTGTATTGATGTGATGGACCGGGGCAAGGGCGTTCCCCCCTCCCAAGCCAAGCGTATCTTCGAAGAGTTCTACCGGGGAGACGACTCTCTCGCAGCCAAGGTACGGGGCAGCGGATTGGGGCTCTCCATAACCCGGCGCATCCTGCGTGATCACGGCGGAGATGTGCTGTACCTCCCCAGGGAGGGAGGAGGAAGCATCTTTCGGATACAACTTCCCGTAGCGAACGGGCTGGAGTGAGGTGGAAGCAGTGGCGGAGCGAATCTTGATTGTAGAGGATGACCCAGCCATTGTTATGGGACTCGAAGATCTGCTGGTCGGCGAGGGCTACCTGGTTGAAGCCGCCCGGGACGGCAACCAGGCGATCGAGTTGTACCGGAGAAGGAAGCCCGATCTCGTTGTGCTGGATATCATGATTCCGGAAATCAGCGGCTACGAGGTTTGTCGGCGGATCCGAAAAAAGGATGCCGCCACGCCGATCCTCATGCTCACCGCCAAGGGGCAGGAACCGGACAAGGTAGCCGGGTTGGAACTGGGAGCCGATGATT
>JAGLQP010000717.1 GCA_023136785.1 Spirochaetales bacterium | reverse complement strand
ATCTCTGCCAGGTCTTCCCTTCCGTATCCCAGGGCATTGACCGCAATCCCGCCGGTGAAATCCAGATACCGTCGACCTGCTGCGTCCTCCAACCAGACCCCGTCGCCCTTGCTGATCATCAGCAGCTCCGGGGAGAAACACTTGGGAAGCGGGTGCTCCTTGATCAATGCCGTATCTCTACTCATAGAACTCACTCCTTCACTCATCTATAGATGAAAACAGGTACCCATTCCGCCCTCCAGCAGAGCCCGAAGGGATCCCCGTTCGCAGTACTGTCCGATGATGACCTGCCCCACTCCATGTTTCAGCGCCTCCACAGCCGAGGTGGCCTTGGGGATCATGCCGCCGCTGATGGTGCCGGCGGCGATCTCCCTGCGCACCTCGTCCCGGCTCAGGCTCTTCAATACCTGGCCGTCCTTCAGCACTCCGGGGATGTCGGAGATGAAGACCAGGCTGTCACTGTTCAACTTGCAGGAAACTTCGAAGGCGACGGTATCGGCGTTGATGTTTACCCCCACCCCTCTTTTGTCCATAGAGGTCGAGGACAGAACCGGGAGAAAGCCGGCTGTAAACAGCGCCGTCAACAGGCGAGGGTCCACCTCGGCCACGTTTCCCGTTCGGGTCTCTTTGCCCTCCACTGTTCCCAGGGTGCGACCGCTGAAGGTTTTTCCGTCGGCGCCGCACAACCCCACGGCGGGCAGACCGCAGGATTGAAAGAAGCGAACCAGGTGTTTGTTTACCTTCCCCGACAGGATCATCTCCACCACATCCATCTCCTCACTCAAGGTGATCCGGATGCCTTCATGGAAGCGTGGCTCGAAACCGAGCTGCTTGCTGATGCGCGTAACTTCCGCTCCCCCTCCGTGCACGATCAGAGGGTAGTGGCCGGCCATCAGGTCCTTTAGGTCTGCGGCAAAGGGACGCAGCTGCTCCAGGTCTTCGGTGGTCCTGCCGCCGATCTTCACGGTGATCACCTTCTTTGTAAGTCCCAGGGTATCCACAGGCACCTCTGTTCCGCTTTTTCAGATCTCCCCGGCCAGAGACAAGCCGCTGGTCTCAGGGAATCCCATCCGGACATTCATATTCTGAACAGCCTGACCG
>JAGLQP010000716.1 GCA_023136785.1 Spirochaetales bacterium | reverse complement strand
AACCAGCCTCTGCCCGAAGGGGGTGTCAATGAAAGCGTCGCGGCCGATGATGCTTTTTCGAACCAGAGCCCAAATGTCTTTCTTCATAACAGGCCTTCCACTAGGCCTCCTGCAAAATTTCCCGCAGGGTGTTGATATCCTTGCGCAGAAGCTCGACTGCCTTTCCCTTGTCGCCCCGGATCATGGCGTTGACGATCCGCTCATGAAGCAGGGGCTGCTCCCTGCGCGGATAATCCTGGTTCAGGTATATCTGGACCGTGGCTCGCCGTATGATGTTGTGAGTCTCCTGAATCTTTTCGTACAGCAGCTGGTTTCCCGAAAGCTCGGCAATGGTAAGGTGGAGATGAGACCCGCTTGTCATCCAGCTCTCCAGGCTGATCACCTCTCCGTTTTCAAGCTCTCGGAGCTCTTTCTTGAGCGCCTTGAGCCGGGCGACAGATCCGTCGTTCAGCCGACCGCAGGCCATTTTCATCCCTTCGGTTTCCAGGATCAGCCGCAGCTGCAGGGCGTCCCGCAGCTCCTTTTGGGAAAGCTGCACGATCTGATAGCCGGCCCTCGGAATATTGCGCAGGATCTTCTCGTTGCACAGCTCCACCAGGGCTTCCCGCACCGGGGCCCGGCTGACCCCGAACATCTCGGCCAGTTTGCCCTCTACCAGGAACTCGTCCAGGGGAAACTCGTTGTTGATGATTTTTTGGAATATCTGTTGGTAGATCTTTTTTTTCAGAGAACCGGCGTTGGCCATGACCTTTAGGCGCCTACCGCCTCTTTCAATGCCAGCATGTTCGCCTCCGGCGTATCGTCAAAAAACGTACAGCCCGGGGCCAGGATCAGCCCTCTGCCCCCAGAGGCCTGGATGGCTTCCTTTCCCTGGGTAACGATCTCCTCCGGAGCACACTTCAAAGCCATATAGTGATCGATGCCGCCGACCAGACATTTGTCGGTCCGCTTCTTCGCCTCCGCCACCGAAGGCCCGGCCAGCCGGTCCTCCCAGCTGATCCCAGCACAGGGATAGTCTACAAGCAAGTCGAAGAAGGCGTCTTTCTCGCTGTGGATATGGACGATGGAGATCGGTGCTTTGCTTAAGGTCTTCAGTACCTCGAGG
>JAGLQP010000715.1 GCA_023136785.1 Spirochaetales bacterium | reverse complement strand
GGAGGTCCTGCTTCTCGATGAGCCCACGGCCAATGTCGACCGACTGGCCACGGACAAGCTGTACGAGTTATTGGTGGAGTTGAATCAGAGACTGACCGTTGTGCTCGTCTCCCACGACTTGGGCATCGTTTCCCGATTCGTAAGCTCCGTGGTCTGCGTGAACAAGACCGTGTTCACCCATCCGGTCAGCGAGCTTACCGGCGAGATGATCCGGGACCTGTACGGCGGAGAGATCGCCTTGGTTCGCCACGATCACAGGAACGGAGAAGAGGTATGATTGAGTTCGTCCAGGATCTGCTGCAATTTCCCTTTCTGCAGTACGCCCTGCTGACAGGCATCCTGGCTTCCGTGGCCTGCGGTGTGGTGGGCAGCTTTATCACGGTTCGCCGGATCACCTATATCGCCGGTGCCATTGCCCATACCACCTTCGGAGGCATGGGCGCTGCGATCTACCTGCAGCGCCGTCTCGGCCTGGCCTTCATTACCCCCCTTCACGGGGCGGTGTTTGCCGCCCTGCTGGCGGCCCTCATCATCGGCATGGTGACGCTCTATGGTAAACAGCGTGAGGACACGGTCTTGAGCGCCGTTTGGGCCATCGGCATGGCTCTAGGGATCTTCTTCATCTCACGAACACCGGGGTACAAGGAGGATCTGATGAGCTATCTGTTCGGCAACATCCTCATGGTTCGAAAAACGGACCTGGTGATGATCGGCGCCCTGGACCTGCTGATCGTTGTGATCAGCTTTCTCTTCTACTACAAGCTGGAGGCGGTGTGCTTCGACGAAACGTTCGCCCGCCTGCGGGGTGTCAGGGTGCGGCTGTACTACGTGCTGCTTCTCTGCATGACCGCTTTGACCATCGTCATCCTGCTCCAGGTTGTGGGCATTGTAATGGTGATCGCTCTGCTGGCCCTGCCCGCCGCCACCGCCGCTTCCCTTACCAAGCGGCTATGGCATTCGATGATTCTCGCCTCCGCCCTCACCGGGGCTTATATGGTCGGAGGCCTGGCGTTGAGCTACAAACCGAATCTGCCCGCCGGCGCCACCATCATCATCGTTGCCGGCATCGTTTATCTTTTAGTCCTGGTCCTGCGACCCTCCCGCAGA
>JAGLQP010000714.1 GCA_023136785.1 Spirochaetales bacterium | reverse complement strand
AACTTGAAGGTGTCACATTCTCCGCTGCCTGGAAAAACCGCATCACCGACAAATACGGTGATATCACAACCTATTGGATCGAGATAGACGATCTTATTCGGGTGAAACAGATGATCGATCACCCTCGCCACCAAGAGGACGTGAGAATTCTCCGCGAAGTACTAAAACTCCGTCGGAAATCCGAATAATCCAAACAACTGTTTTGCCCAACCATCGAATATATCACACCCTCCGGTGTTTCCCTTGGATTCTTGTCCGAGCAAAATAAGCACCACAGGGATTCCCGTCAAACCTACTTTCGGTAATACCTATAGATCTGTCCGCCATACAACCGCTCTGCTTCTTCTTCCACCTGACTCCTACGAAAATACAGAAACTTATAGTCGCAGATATCCCAGGAACAGAATACCTTCTTGTAGGCACCGCCGTTCTGGATACCCTTTGTGTGTCTTACTTTCTTGTTGGCGAACCGCTTGGAAAAAAGAGGAGAGGCGGAGTCCTGAAAGCTGAACGGCTGACAGGCTGTGTTTGTTGATATTCAAGGTGTGCTGGTAGAGATCCCACGACTATCTGAGCAGAAATCTCCGGGTAGTGAGAAGACAGCGGCGATACACGGACAACAGGTAGCGCAGCTTCTCCCAGTCGTAGTCGAGCTCGAGGTAGTATCGTTTAAAATGCCGGAACCGCATGAGCTCGGCCAACAGGCGATGGGATTCGTCGGAGAACACGCGAGGACGGATTCCTTTTTTTTCGAGCACCATCTTGTCGAGAAGGTCGGCGAGCGTTCGCCAAGGAAGCGCTCCATGTCGTCGAGCACTCGGAAGGAAAGGTCGATCTTTTCTACAACGAGCTCGGGAGCGGGTCCGTTATCGCTCATGGACAATTCTCCTGCGGCGGCGGATGTGCTCGGCATAAGCGGGATGCACGTGCTCGATGGCTACGATGTCCAAAGGAAAACGGGTCAACTGTTCCGCATCGGCATCCATTATCCCCTCCACCGCGATATCAACATCAGAGATCTCCGAGAAGTGGCGATCCTCCAAACAGCAGTATTACTTTCTCGAGGAGTCGAAGACCTTTGCCCGGGGTGGATCGGGCGGTTTCTCTCAAC
>JAGLQP010000713.1 GCA_023136785.1 Spirochaetales bacterium | reverse complement strand
TCCTGGCCGGCGTAGAGCGAGTCAAGAGCCTCATTGATGATATAGGCAACCAACGCTTTCTGGGCTACATCCCCCATGTTTATACTGTCGGGGACCTCGTCTGTATCCGGATTCCCGTCAAGAGAGGCGGCAAAAATTGCGTAGGCATCCCAGGCGGCCTGGAATCCGGAAAGCATGGCGTTGAAGGCATCCTGGGATGCCAGCGCCTCCGGCGGTACAAGGTTCGGAAGGTGAGTCTTCAAGAAATCCTCTACCTCCGTCACATCGCTGAAATTCACATCCTGCAGGTCTCCGAGCAACAGGGAGAGCGCGTTGTTGACCAGTTCTTCTCCTTCGTACACCTTGAGCTGCAGGTCCGCATAGAGGATCGTAGCCCGCTTCTCGGCATCATCGCTGGCAGTACCTCTATGGTCGTTCAGATACATCTCCACATCGTTCAAGGCCTGCTGATCTTCCGCCAACGCATCCACAAAGGCATCGGATTCGAGCTCTTCGCAGAGATAATCCAAAGCCTCCTCCTCGCTCATACTGTTCAGGGCTTCCGCATCGGGAAGATCTATCGCCTCGAGTGAGGCGAACAGGTTGAACTCAAAGAGCTCCTCGCATCCGCTCAGAGAGACGACCAGAACAAGTACAAGCAGGAAGAACCTGAGTACACGCACTGTATTAACTCCTGGAGGCACCGCTGAGGCCTCTACCTCTACGGATCTTTTCTCTAATACCCATGGGCACAGATCTACATATAGCACAGAACAGGTGAAAAAACTTACCTATGCAGTTCCGGTGAATCGACCGTGGCAGGGATTCCCGGCCTGTTCGATCAGAGCTTCCGCCAAAATCCCCGGTGCCCCTAGTTGATCGGGAACTCCCTCAACAAGAACCTTCAAATAGTTCTCGCTCAACCCCTGCCAGCTCCCCGAGTCGGTTTGGGACCGTTTCCGCTCCAATACTACCTCCACCCTCTTCCCCTCCCACCTACCGGCGTAGAGCTCATGGAGAGAATCGGACAGGGACAGCAGTTTCCCTACCCTTTCGTCCCGTATCCGCTCCGGCACATGATCCGTCATATGCTCGGCCGGTGTGCCGGGCCTGGGGGAAAAGGGGAAAACGTGTAGCTT
>JAGLQP010000712.1 GCA_023136785.1 Spirochaetales bacterium | reverse complement strand
ATCCATGTCCCCTGGTCCGATGTGCATGTTGACGCCCAACAGACCCTCGATCTCCAGCATGGAGTCGAGGTTCTGGGAAAAGTCACCGCAGGAATGAAGATAGATGCCTCCGAACGCTCGGGAAATTCTGCTGAAATAGGGGACAAAGAACCTGCGGTATATGTCGGGCGAGACCATCGAGCAGTTGTCGTCGGAGACGGAGATTCCCCGAGAACCGCCGGCGGGAAAGAGATGTCCCGGGATTGCCTTGTTCTCACCAATCTGTTCCAGCTGAATCTTGGAAAAATCAATGATTAGGTCGGTGATCAACTCCAGCAGGTGATGGACCGCCTCGGGATGAGTATAACAACCCGTCAGCAGCTCTTCGGTGCGTACGATCAGTGATGAATCGTCCTCCGGCCAGCTCGTTTTAGAGCCAAAGGCATCGGCATAAATACCGACGCCGTGCCAGGGCTCCAGAAAAGGAACCCAATCGGAATCCAGCCGAAGGGTCTGCTCTATATTGTACATCTGATGCTCGAGCATCTTTTCAGAATCCGTGACGATGTCCTTGATGGTGAATCCATAGGGATCGGTTTCGTATTTTCGGCGTGATACAACCGGCACCGTCCGGTTCACCAGTTCATAAGTGCATTCTATAAGCTCTTGCATAGCTTCTATTCAACATCCAATACCGCTTTGATTCCCAACAGATGACAGAGGTCCTCCAGCTCTTCCACATAATCCCCGTACACCGCTGCGAAGTGTTGGGATTGCACATGATCGAGGATGCTGCGTACCGCTCCGTCGGGATGGAACTTGACACTGGGCCAGGGGGGAAGGGGTACACCCATCTCCACCCATTGAGGAGGTTCCTTTCCAACTCCTGCAACAATGTGCATGCGGTACCCCTCGTGGTCTTCCGAAAGACAGGCCAGGGTTAGCCTTCCGGTCTTCATCTTGGAGCACTGCACAATTCCGCCGAGCAGCACTGTTTCTACCGGTTTGATCTGCGGATTGCCGTCGACAAAATCCATGGGCAGATAGCCGTCCTCACCAAGCAGGATCCACTCCGGATGATGCTCGTAGTGTTCCAAAAACATGACCTGCTTCCCGCTGATCCACTGCAGCATGATCTCCGCCAC
>JAGLQP010000711.1 GCA_023136785.1 Spirochaetales bacterium | reverse complement strand
CGGCGTACATCCGGCTCGAGTTGTTGCGAAGGGCGCCAAAGTGAAACTGCTGGGAGATGATTTCCTCTCTCTCATTTTCCCTGAAGCGTCTACTGTTCATCGTGTATCTGCAAGCGGGACTCCTGGATCTGTGGGGGCTTATTGACTTTTTGCATGACCAGGGAATGGCAAGAGAAGACGCCTTGACCCTGCTGCGGGATCTGAAAACTCAAGGATTGATTCACATCGGAAACCATGCCGTTGCCCTGTTCCCCTCCTTCCGCAAAAGGCTGCGCAGCGCTGTGCTGCTCAAGGAACCGGAGCTGGAAGAACAGTTTATCGATCATCTGTTGGAGCGCTGGCGGCAAGGAAGGTATCCCCATCTGGTGCTGCTCTTTTTTCTCCTTTCCAAAACACGACGGCTGTCCCAAGGTTTTCAGGTGCTCTATCAGCTTCTCAAACAGAAGCTGGACGAGCTGGATTTTCATGGCGTACGGATCTTTCTCGATCCTAAGCATTTCCGGTTGGGAAGCTCTCTGGAAGGGGAAGAGCAGAAGCAGCTCCAGCGCCTGCTCGCCGCTGTGCGGCTCCGCTACCTCTTGCTTCAAGGAAAACTCAAGGAGGCGGAAAGCATCTATCTGAAGTCAATGGAGTCCGGAGACGATTTCGAAGTGAATCCGGCCAAGGGGACCTTGTTCCTGCAGATGAGTCGCTACCTGCTTGTACGGGGCGAGACCAGCATCGCCCTGCAGTGGGTAAAAAAAGGGGTGATCCAGTTCCAAAACTCAGGGGATACGGCGGGGGAGCGGGAGGCGACAATCGGACTGGGCTCGATTCTTTTGGCCGACGGAAAGTTCGACGAAGCCCTGGACTACTTTACGATGTCCGATACGACGGTTGGTGAGCGTATGGGGTTGGAGGATATCGTTTCCCATGGCCTGCGGGGAATCGCTCTGTTTATTCAGGGCAACCTCTCCCGAGCGATGGCTGAGACGCAGAAAGGATTGACGTTTTGCCGCGCTTTGAAAAGGCAGGAGTGGGAGCTGTTTTTAGAGTTTCTTGCCGCTCGGATATCCTTTGATCTTGGTTTTTATGATCGAGCGCTCTTAGGTTTTCAAACGGCTTTGGCTATAGAGACACTCTATGAA
>JAGLQP010000710.1 GCA_023136785.1 Spirochaetales bacterium | reverse complement strand
CAGGACCTAAGCGCCTACGGCAATGATATGGAAAGGGCCCAGGCGGAGCTGCTGCTCAATGCCAAGGTCTTCCGCTTCGATGCTTCCGACCTGATGCCCGCCGAGGTTGGCGCCGGCACCTTCTGGACCGGTATGGTCGACTATATCAGCGGTATAGATCTCGACAGGGTCCTCGCCGAGATTGAAGATAGCTGGCCTGAGTAATTCAACTGCTTCACAAATAGGCATCGATTCGTTGGGCGGTTCCCATAAGAGGAGCCGTCCAACATTTTCTTGATCGCGCAGTGGCGATTTCGCAGGTATGCTGAGATACCAAGGAGGCAATTCTATCATGGAAGACTTCGAAAAAGCAGTTCGGCCGGAAGGTTTTTTCCCGAATTTGCGGCTGATCCTATGGCGCGTCCTTATAGCCGTCGTAGTTCCGGCTGTCAGTTTTTTCGTGATGTACGTCGGCTTTCGTTTCCTAAGGGAAAGCGCGGCTCCCGCAGCGGTGATAGCGATCGTGGCCATCATTTGGGGAGTGGGAGGCGTAGCCCTGCTGTACTTTGCCACCAACTGGGTGATCACTCAGCTCGGCCCCGCCTGGCGACGACGTTTGCAGCCCTTCCTCTTCGTGGGTCCAGCCATGGTTATTCTCGGCTGGTACCTGGTGCTCCCGACTCTGCGTAGTCTATTTCTCAGCTTCTTCGGTCCGGCGACAAAAAAGTTCGTCGGCCTGGCCAACTACGCCTACGTGTTTACCGACAGGGTGATGCTCACCTCCTTCCGCAACAACCTGCTCTGGCTGGTACTGGGAACGGGATTGAGTGTGCTGCTCGGTCTGATCGTGGCCTTACTTGCAGAACGTTCCCATCTGGAAAAATTATCCAAGGCACTGATCTTTCTACCCCTGGCCATTTCCTTCATCGGAGCCGGTGTGATCTGGAAGTACGTGTACGCCTACAAGCCCCCCGGAGAATCCCAGATTGGAATCTTGAACGCGATCGTGACCGCTTTCGGGGGAGAGCCCGTAGGCTGGCTAACAGTGCGGCCCTGGAACACCCTGTTCCTTATAGTAATACTCGTTTGGATGCAGACGGGTTTCGCTATGGTTGTGCTCTCTGCGGCGCTGCGGGGGGTACCCACAAC
>JAGLQP010000071.1 GCA_023136785.1 Spirochaetales bacterium | reverse complement strand
TCAGGTGCTATTTTTCGTTTGCGGTTCTCCGTATAGATGACGTAGACCAGATAGACCGCAAGTATCCCCAACAGGAGCAGACCTTCCCAGCGGCTGATGATCCCATTCAAGCTCAAAGTAAAGGCGAGTATATCAATTCCAACCAGAAAGAGTCCGAACAGACGAAGCGAGCGCCTTTCAACTCGAATAGCCATTGGGGCTACGATGATTCCCAACCCCAGAGCCAGCGTGTCATCCACAATGACAGATCCGACGGCATTCCCTAAAGCAATCTCAGGAAACCCCCGGATCGCGGAGAGCACCGACACTGTGAACTCAGGAGCGGTGGTGCCAAAGCCCACCAGGATAACACCAATGACGATTTTCGGCACATTCAGCTTGTAGGCGATCCCCACGGCGCCGTCGACGAGGAAGTCCGCAGCCTTGTAGATCACCAAGAAGGTAGCCGCCAGAATCAGAAGATGGTAGATGATGTTATCGGGAATGAAATCCATACAACTCAGAGAGGATAATATACAAAACGTGTCAGTTGCGCACTAGCTGTTCCTGAGGCTCTCGTTATTTCTTAGGGGCCAGCTCCAGGATCAGCTCCACTTCACCACGGCTGAGCTTCGTGGTCCGGGCGATCTCCATCGGCGTCCAACCCAAATGGGCCAGCTTGGTCACGGTTTCCCGTTTGTCCATTGGAGGAGCTCCCTCGCCAAGCCTGGACTGCTTCTTGTCTGCTTTCAGAATACTCTCCATGAGACGCACCTGCTCCTGGGCCTGCTTCCCTATCGTTTCGAAGCGAGTTTCCGTCTTTGCCAGCCACTCACGAGCCGTCTCAAGCTTGCCCATTCGCTCCTCCAGCTCGCCGAGAATCGAATCGAGGTTGTGGATCTTCTCGATGACATATTCCGATTTCTCACGGCCCGCTGCCAGGTCCCCAGCCTGAGCCTTCAACTCCTTCAGCTGCCCGGAGAAAACCTGCAAATCCTTCCCCGCCGTCTTCAGCTCCTTCTCCAGCTGATCGAGAGCTTGAAAATTCTTGTCCACACCGTGGGTTGTGGCTTCAATTATGCCGTTCTTCTTCTCCAAGCGTTCAAAGCGGCTCTCGGTGATTTTCTCGAGAGTATCGAGCTCCCGAATCTTGGCCTGAATTTCCTGCAGGGTATCCTGGCTGGAATAAACCGTACCGATTCTGTGATCAAGTTCCTTGGATATATTGAGCAGTTTCTTGAAATCCGAGTCCATATCTTCGATCCGACCGCGCTCGGCGAGCAGCTTGCCAAGTTTGCCGCCGACCCCATCGACGGTCTTCTTCATACTCACAACTTGGGATTCCAGATCCTCCACCTCTTTCCTCTGGACCTGCAGCTTTTCCATATCCCGCTTCATTTCCTCGATCCGTGTCTCGAACTGGATTTTGAGCTCATCCGCCCTCTCGAAGATCTTGGTCTGGGTTACGAAGCCCTTTACCCGTTTGTCCAACTCGTTCAAGTTGATCGAAAGCAGCTGGTTTCCTTCGTCGATCTTCCCGAATACGGACTTAGTTTGAGCCTCTGTCCTGTCCTTCATATCGGCCAGACGCTGTTTCAAATCCCGCATACGGTTGTCCGTCTCCACCTGCATATCTTTGGATCTTTGGTTCAACTCGGCCTGAAACGCTTCGACCTGCCGTTTGAAGCTCCCCAAAGCCGACTCGCTCTTTTCGATCAGCTTGGCTTCCAAATCATCGACCCGTTCGGTGATCTCTTTGAACTCCTCCTTCAACTGCAGCCTCTCGGCATTGGTGGAGGTGATCAGACCCTCCGTTTGCTTACCGAAATCGTCACTGATTCTGGTGATCTGATTCTCACTGTCCTGACGTAATCCCGAGTGCTTCTCATTGAACTCCAGCTCGTAACTTTTGATAGCCTGGGCTGCCCGGGTCTGCCAGGAAGCGATCTCCCCGTTGGTCGCATCGACTATCTCCTCCATAGCACTCTTACTCTGGTTCACTGAAGTTTCCATCCCGCGCAGACGTTCCTCGAGCTGATGGCCGTGTTTCTGAAGAGTATCATCCATAGTATCCTGCAGGCTCTGCATTTGCTTCTTGAGATTACTCTGCGCTTCTTTCTGTGTCTGCTCCAGCTGAACGTTCAGATTGGTCTTAAACCCTTCTATGTAGGTCTCGCTGCCGACCAACCGTTCGCTTACCGAGCTTTCAAAAACCGTAATCTTATCCTCCAGCTGTCTGAAGTTTTGGAAGCTCTCCTGCTTCGTCTTCTCCAGCCCGTTCTTCAGCTCCTCATTGAAGCGTTGCTCGATCCTCTGCCGTTCCACCACCTGGGCGGCCGCAACTTCCTTCATCTTCCCGTCGATCTCACCCTGCCAATCCTCGATCTTCTGTTCCATCGAGGCATCCCGCTCGCGGAGGTCCTTGAAGAAATCATCTTCAAAAACCTGCAGTTGTGTGGACACATTCTCGTAGGCTTTGGATTTCAATTCCGTGAGACTCTCTTCCAGTTCTTTCAGGCTGCTGTGCAGTTGGACAAACTCTCCTTGAATCTTTTCCCTTTCCACCTTGCGTTCCTCGGCAAATCCACTGGTAAACCGGGAAAACTCCGCTCGAGCCTTCTCGCTGGTCTTCTGGATCAAAGCCTGGAGATTTTTCTCCATTGCCTCGATATCGAGATTGGCCGTCTCCAGCTTCTGGAATTTGTAGTCGATATCCTTCTCATATCCCTCGAGCCTGTCCTCAATGTTCTGAACTGCGGATACCTGCATCTGTTCAGCCGCAGCGGTGATCTTCTGCAAACCCTCATCTTTCAGGCGTTCGCTCTCCTGTAGAAGAGAATTGATTTGGCTGCTGACCTGCTGCCGGTAGGCTACAGTTTTATCCACCATCTTCCGCAGACCCTCCCGCTGTGAAGTCAGGACTTCAGAATCCTTGACAATCAGGCCC
Organism: Spirochaetales bacterium; assembly: GCA_023136785.1. Lineage (GTDB taxonomy): Bacteria > Spirochaetota > Spirochaetia > SZUA-6 > DRHE01 > JAFGQJ01. The sequence goes on along the minus strand of JAGLQP010000071.1, from coordinate 5,519 downwards.
CTAAGCTTTTCGAAAACCTTTCCTTCGAGCGCTTCACCGCGCTTTACGGTCTGGACGAGCTTTTTGTCGAAAGAATTCAAGGTGTCGCTGTAGTTTTTCTTCAACGCCTTACCCTTGGCGTCGGCTTCCGACAGCAGTTTGTTCAGGGAGGCAACGTACAGGTTGAGAAGGCCGCTGCGCTTGGTTTTCGCATCCAGTTCAAACCGATCGAAACTTTTCTTGAGGCCTTCCAAAACTTCGTTCTGCATCTGTTCGGCTCTGGATTCGAGCCGGGTTACGTATATTCCGAAATCTTTGACCTTCTTTTCGGAAGTTTGGACAGTGCCGGCCATCTCCCGGATGCGCTGCTCGGTGCCTTTTACGATTTCATCCCGCAGGTTTTGCAGGCCCTTGTGATTCTCCTGCCGAAACTTGTCCGCCACATGAGTAATTTCCTGCTCTACCTTCTTTACTCCCTCCGAAGCGGCGGTTATCCGTTTTCCGACTTTGTCTACGAACAGCGATTCCGATTGGATGCGCTTCAGGTTCTCATCCACTCTGGATGTCATTCCAACCAGCTCCTCAAGAGCATGGTCATAGCTGTCGATTTTCTTTCGAATCTCATCGATCCCCGCGGCCCGTTCGCTCAAGCCCCCTTCAACCTCGCGAACCCGCTTGAGAACCTCCTTCCCTGTTTTCATGTTTACCTGCAATTCGATGGCGAGATTCTTCATTTCCGCGGTCTTCTCTTCGACGGAACCGGCCAGCTCATCCTTCATCTTGTCAGAGAATCGTTTGACCTTTTCCAGAGATCTGTTATTGCGGTCGATTTGCCTGTAGATAATGAGAACTACCAGTACAATGATGATAGATAGCAGATTACCGAATGAGAAAATCATCGTTCCCCTCCCATATTGGCCTTCTGTCGACCCAAATTTCCTCAAAGGTTGTTCAGCATGGGCTCAATATACACTAATCATAGCCTTCTGGCCTTGGGTTGTCAATCTTTTTACCGGGATAGTTTTTCCGGCAGGGGCGGAACGAAGGAGTCCCCAAGGGGGAGCCTGACTAGGTGGATGTAGGCGCCGGGAAAACGCTGTGGGATCCTTTCGAGACTCGACTCCTCAGTTCTGTCGAAGATGGCTACCCGAAACGTACCGGAGGGGGTGAAATGGGGAAAGAGGACTACCAGATGAAAGTGTTGCCGAAGCACCGGTTGTCCCCCGTATTGTCTGTTCAACGAACCGATATAGAAATGCCCCGGATTCACACTGGCCTCGAGAAACAGCAGCAGCTCCAGTTCTTCTACAGGGAACCCGACGTCCTCCCGGTAACCCAGGTAGTCAACCTGGCGAACATCGAAATCCTCCGGGCTTTCCACCGGATACCCCTGTGCACCCCACAGGGCAGCGGCCAGGTTTCTCGACCAGTCCAGCCCAAAGTAGGGATCTCGCTCCTCCTCGAAGCGCAGACTCCAACGGTTCCCTCTGTATTCGAGATGTTTCTCCTTCAGGGCTTCGATCTCCAAATATCTCCCCGCCAGAGGAAAGTAATACCCGTCGCTGATCCATTTGGCAAATCCCGAACAATTCAGCCCACCGATTTCCTCCTGAGGTAGACCGGTCTTGATGTATACAAACTTGCGGTCCGCATCCATAACCCCATCGTCGCGATCCGACAGAGAAGGGAGAATCCGCTGAATATGGCTGATATGAGCCGTGGTCAGGACGTCAGCCCCTCCCCCTCGCCTGTACAGCAGCCTCTTCCACTGCACGGTTGCTTTTGTTAGGGTCATCACCTTGGCAAAAGGTTCCGTGAGAAAGCTCTGAAAATCGAGGGGAAGCAGAACTCCGCGGTCCACGGCAATTCCAAAAAGATATACGTCCATCGAGGTTCTGTTGCCTTCAGGAAACAGTCGTACAAAGCATCCCGGACGGCTGCGGAAAAACACCTTGATCTGGACGAAACGACCGTTTTCCAGATCCCGTTTGATGATATAGTTTCCCACTCCGGCTACGGAATAGGATGATCCTTCCTCGTTCTGGAAGAGATAGTAAAGATGCCCCCCCTGGCGCTGAATCTGAAACTTCACCCTGGTGCCGGCAGACTTTTGCCTGAGAATCCGATCCTCCGTTTTCAGAAGCGCTGCGCTGGGTACATAGAACAGTTCCTCGAGTTCCCTCCTTGCTTCATCGTTTTCCGGGATCGGAACCGACGCTCGGGGGATAGAGAAGATCTGTTGTGCCTGGGGAGCGCCTTGAGAAAAAACCGGCAGAGTCAGGCAGAACAGCAAGATGCTAAACGAGCAGTGTATCCTCATCTATTCTATTTACGGTATAAGGAAGCCTATGTTTTAGTGATTCCCCAAGGGACTTTGCATCCCAGGCGAAGGTCGGGCTGATTTCAACGCGATGAATAGGCCGACCTCCTCGCATGGGAACCTCAACACCGCAAGATTTCAGCCAGCGGCTGTAGAGGTTGATCATACCCTGTCTGCAGGTCTCGATGGAATCGCGGCCCGTTCTATTTTTCAGGGGCGCAAACTCTTCCTCCCTACTGGTCTCGAAGAATAGAGGATTTCCGGCGGTGGCGAGAGCGTCAAATATAAACATCTCAAACTTGATCGCCTCTCTTTCCTCGACGGCCCCTCCTCCTTCCTCGGGTATCCAGGTCCGGATCTTTTTCTGAGTAGTGTGCAGGGGCAACCTGCCCCCATGGGAAGCAAGAAAGTCTAGATTGAACAGGTGAATCGCGATCGATCCGTGGGAGTACAACAGATTCCCTTGTTCATCCCGGGCTCGCATCTGCTCTTCTGCAAAGTCGGAATACTCGATCACCGCCGGCTTGCCGTCAACGTACCCAATGACTCCGATCTTTTCCTCCGGATAGGTTTTTTCTATCACTTTGCTGGACATCTGGGAGTCCTGCAGCCGGTGTACGCCGAGGAAATGAGGGTCCGGAATCCGTACCAGCGGGTTGTCGACCTGGAAATAAAACAGTTCTTCGACACCCCGCACACTCATATGATCGAGACACCCCGAGTCCTGCAAGGCTGCGCTCGTGCCGCCGTGCCCGTTCGGATTCTGGAATAGGCCCCCGTCTTCGGCCAGAAGAAGCTTACCCTGTACCGTAAGGGTCGGGAACAAACCCTGGCTGAAAAACAAGACTTCCTCCTCCGGAAGCCCGAAGTAGGCATTGGATTCAAAGAACAAGCGGGTCTGTTCGAGATTCAAGGGGCTGGTCATGATATACCAGTACAGGGATCGATCGTAGCGCTTGCGTGCGGCCAGGAGTTTTTCGGCAAAAATCTGAAAAATCGAGGCGTCTCTGATTGGTGAGATTGGGAAGCACCCCTTGGGTCCCTCGAAACCAAGCCGCGAGCCCTGCCCCCCTGCGACGGTCAGGAAAGCAGCCTTGCCTGCGGCGAGCAGTTCCTCTCCTTTCCGCCTGCCCGCCTCGTCCTCCCTCCACTCCGCTTCAGAAATGGGGGGAATGGGCTCGATACGGTGCTGACCCGTATCGCTCAGCTGCCGGTGCAGCTGCCGCAGCAGATGCTCGTACAGATCGACATTCAGGGAATCGAGATCGTTCAGAAGAGCCTTCTTTTTCTCCGCGGACCGTCGCCGCCACGACGCAAACAGGTGCTCTTGCCCGCGGGCTCGCCACTGCCCGATAATCCTGGACTCTCTCTGTCCGCTCACTTCTCTTCCTTGTCTTTGAGCTTCTCCCAGGCCGAGAGCAGATCACTACGCACCGCTGTGATACGGGCTTTCAGATCGGCCTGGGACGGTCCCGCCTCCTTCCAAATCGTCTCTCGGGCCCCGTCGACCGTGTAGCGCTTCTCGTACAGTAGATGCTTCAGCCGCAGCAGCAGCTGCACCTCCCGATCGGTATAGATCCGCCGTCCGGATTTGCTCTTCTTGGGTGCAATGAAGGGGATTTCATCCTCCCAATAGCGGATCACGTAAGGCTTGACCCCGAGGAGCTGACCGACCTCACCTATGGAATATCGCTTACTCATACCCCAAACCGTATCACGATTCCCGCACCTCCACGAACAGGGGAATCTTGTCAAAGCCCAAATCTCTGCGGATTCGTCCGCTTAGATACTGATTGTACCGTTTCGGGTAACCTTTGAGATGATTCACAAAGAAAAGGAAGGTTACAGGATTCACCTCGGTTTGGGTGGCATAACGAATCTTGACGTTACGACCTCGGACCGGCAGGGCGTACTCGCTTATCCAGGTTCGCAGGAGTTGATTCAAACGTGGAGTAGCTACCTTTCGGTTCAGCTGTCTGGAAACAGCCAGAACCGTTTCCAGCAGCTTGACAACCCCCCATCCTGTTTGCGCAGATATTCGCAGCAGAGGAGCAAAACCCAGAGTGGGAAACAAGAAGCGCGTCCGATCCCGTACCTCCCGCCAGAGAGGCTCCTCCCGGTCCTTTGCTTTCCCTTCCACCAGCTTATCCCACTTGTTGAGAACCAGGATGATTCCCCTTCCCTTTCGAGCTGCGAGGGCAGCGATTTTCTTATCCTGGTCGCTGATGCCCTCGATGGCATCTATCAAAAGAAGCACGATATCCGCTTCCTCGATACTCTTGATGGAACGATTCACAGAGTAGTACTCCACGGACTCGCTGACCTTGCTCTTGCGGCGAATCCCTGCCGTATCGACAACCTCCAGGCGATTCTGCTTGTACAAGAACTGTCCTTCCACTGGGTCTCTGGTCGTGCCGGGAATCTCCGTTACAAGTGATTTCTCAGTTTTCAGAAACTGATTGAGCAGTGTAGATTTACCGGTATTTGGCTTGCCGAGGATGGTTAGCCGAATACCCTTCTTTGGCTTGCGATCCGGCGCCGGCACTCCGGCTCCTGCATAACCGCTTCGAGCGGCAAATTCGTAGATAGAATCCTTGAGCGTGTCGATGTTTCTACCATGGACGGCGGATACGGGGATGAGCCGGGGAATCCCTACTCTGTGGAACTCTCCCAAGTTCATGGCCTTCTTTTCGTTGTCGACTTTGTTCACAACCAGAATCAATTTCTCCTGGTAAGGACGGAGCTTCTCAAGAAATTCGAGATCCCCGCCGTTCAATCCGTCCGCTTCCACGAGCAGGAGAATCAGATCACACTGCGCGGCGATCGCCGTGCTTTTCGCAGAAACTCGTTGTTCTATGATCCCCCCTTCCTGGTTGTAGCCACCGGTATCGACAAGGCTAAACCGCAGCTCTCGGATATAGATGTGCCCCTCCACCGCGTCCCTGGTTACCCCCGGAGTGGGATGGGTGATGGCTCGCCTTTTGCCCAGAAGACGGTTGAAGAGCGTCGATTTGCCGACATTCGGCCGTCCTAGTATGGCTACTTGAAAGGATTTCTTTTCAGTATCGAGAGATGAAATCAAAGCGCTTCTCCATCCAGGATCGCACGTGCCCGTCAATTTCTCTGTAGGACTTCATTTCCATGATCGTTCCGACCAGCTCTTCCGCTTCGGCGATGGTCACTGAACGTATAATCCGCTTGATCGCAGGTATTCCAATTG
>JAGLQP010000709.1 GCA_023136785.1 Spirochaetales bacterium | reverse complement strand
AAAAAAACGGACCGACTAGGATAACGGGAAGATGTGTGGACTCATCGGCTACTGCGGACCCAAGAGCACAGAAAAGATACTCATCGAGGGCTTAAAGCGTCTCGAGTACCGGGGCTACGACTCCGCCGGTATCTGTGTGGCGTTGGACGGGGATCTGGTCCTGGTGAAAAAAAAAGGAAAGATCCGGGATCTTCAGCCCCACGTTCCCAAAGGACTGCAGGGAAGCTGCGGCATCGGTCACACCCGCTGGGCCACCCACGGTGAGGTGAATGACACCAACGCCCACCCCCACACCGACTGCCAAGGCCGGATCGCGGTGGTGCACAACGGGATCATCGAAAACTTCGTTACACTCAAAGAAAAACTCATCTCCGAGGGACACGAGTTTTCCTCGGAGACCGACTCCGAGGTCATCCCCCACCTGGTGGAGAAATACTACGCGGGGGACCTGGAAGAGGCGGTCAAGAAGGCTCTGAGCCTGATCAAGGGCACCTATGGAATCGTCTGCATGCACAGGGAGCAGCCGGATCTGCTGGTCGGAGCCCGGCAGGGTTCACCCCTGGTTTTGGGCATCGGGGACGGGGAGATGTTCCTGGCTTCGGATGTGACCGCCATCATCAGCCACACCAAGCAGGTCGTGTATGTGGAAGACGGAGAGGTGGTCAGCATCAGCTCCCGGGAATACAGGACCACCGATCTGCACGACCAGGAGATCGAGAAGAAGGTCGAACACATCTCCTGGGAGCTGGAGGAGATCGAGAAGGCGGGCTTCGCCCACTTCATGAAGAAGGAAATTTTCGAGCAGCCCGAGTCGATCAAGCGGGCCATGCGGGGGCGGATCGATTTCGACCAGGCCACGGCCCATCTGGGCGGATTGAATATGAGCACCCGGGATCTGCTCAACATCGAGCGGGTGCGGATCGTGGCCGCCGGCACCTCCCTGCACGCCGGGACCGTGGGGATGTACCTGCTCGAATCTGTGGCCCGCATCCCCTGCACCGTGGAGATCTCCTCGGAGCTGCGCTACCGCAACCCGATCGTCGAGCGGAACACGCTGCACTTCGTTGTCTCCCAGTCCGGAGAGACCGCGGACACCCTCTACGCCATGAGGGAGCTTCATCGAAAGGG
>JAGLQP010000708.1 GCA_023136785.1 Spirochaetales bacterium | reverse complement strand
TATGCGCTTCAGGACGCGGGTTCGATTCCCGCCACCTCCATCGGTTCTCAAAGGACCGCGATTCGCTAAGTTCTTTTAGGGGAAGGAGATAGAATCTCACCACGCTCCTCCCCTCCCCCATTTCCTCCTACCGTGTACTAAACCGTCCGGCGATTTACGAGGAGTTTATCTCCAAGATGCAGTGGAAGCGCTAGACTTGATTCTGGCCTGGGAAAAAGCGGATGGTTGAATCGTGAACCGAGCCTACACATTCGTCGAGAAAGTGAGAACCCCCGCCATGCGCTCCTTGACCCGGGATCTTGCTATATCTGTGAGATATCGACATGTCCGATACGCAGGTTCACTGGGGGACCGATCCTCTGGCGTGCTCCCAGGTCTGTCGACCGCCCCCGCGACGGCCGGCGCCCCGCCTGCGGAGGGGCAGCCTGCCGAGCCCAAAGGCGAGTCCATAAATGAGCGAGATCACGAGTATGCCCGCGAGGACGGTGGTTATACGGTTCCAGTTCATCTCAGGCAGCGTTGTGGGAAGGATGCGGTCCAGTGCCTGCTTGAGATACATGGCGTTGTGCTTGAACATGTCTTCGTCGGCGTTGAGGTTGGCCGCCTGAACGTGCGATTTTTCGCCGGAACCGCCCGTATTGACAACAGGCTCTTTTCGTACTTCAGGGCTGCTCCCGCTCGTCTCTTTGAGAGCGGTACTCAGTTTATCGATCCGCCGCGGCGATTCCATCTCCGGCCCGGCGTTTTTTCCGTCGCCGATGGAAGCACAGCCGCTCAGTAGAATACCTGTACATATCGCAAGCACAACCGTAAGGATAGTGATCATTAGGGATCGGTTCAGCTTCATGCAATACTCCCTGGTCCAAATATATCACACCATCCCGGTTCTACCACGAAAACCACCTCCGGTCAGCAATTCTCGGCGAACCGTGAAAACCTCCTGGGATGAGCCGCGGAACGAACGAGAGGGGAAGCAGGAAAGTCGTGAGCGACGGGATATGGCGGATGGAGGCCGGAAATCGAGTCAAAACCTGGGGCAATTAGGAAAAACGGAAATCACATGGGCGCTGCAGGAACTGTGCAGCAGCCGTTGGTGTACGCAGCCAGAGATCGTCAAGAAGGGTTAAATGATA
>JAGLQP010000707.1 GCA_023136785.1 Spirochaetales bacterium | reverse complement strand
TCGAAATACACCCTCTTCGTGGGAGACTACCCGGAGACGGGGAAACACCTGTTCTTCTGCACCCGCACCCAGGCCATGGTGGTGGTGGACGAGGAGCTCAAGGACGCCCTCGACACCCTGCCCGCCTTTTCAGGTGGGAAGAGGACCGCCGATGCCCTGGCCACACTGTCCGGGATGGGCTTCCTGGTTCAACACGAAGCGGAGGAGAATACCAATATCGCAAGGTACTTCGACGCGCTGAAATCCAACACTGCCCGGATCGACGCCACGGTGCTCACGACCTACGCCTGCAACTTCGCCTGCCCCTACTGCGTAGAGAATGGAGTCAAGGCTGCGGTCCACATGGACGAAAAGACAGCGGCCCGGACCGTCGCCTACATCAGCGATCGGGTTCAGGAGCACCGGGCTGAGAAGCTGTTCGTGAGCTTCTACGGAGGAGAGCCGCTGCTGAACCTGAGAGCACTGCGAATCGTAGCGGAGGGACTCAAGGGTTACTGCGGGATACACGGATTGGATTTCAGCTTCGGAATCACAACCAACGGCGCTCTTCTGACACCCGAGCTAGTGGAGGAGCTCCTCGAATACGGGCTGAAAGGGGTGAAGGTCACCCTGGACGGATTCAGAGAATTCCACGACCGCAAACGACCCTTTGCCAATGGAAAGGGGAGCTTCGACAGAATCGTCGAAAACGTGTACCATGCTGTGGAGAAGATCGATGTGGATGTGGGCGGCAACTTCGACCGGGAGAACATCGCCAGCTTTCCCCTGCTGCTCGACCATTTGAAGGAGCTCGGCCTGGAGAAGAAACTGCATCGGGTACGCTTCAATCCGATTTCAGAGACTCCCCAGGACCGTGCAGGCATGCCGGTCAGCGCGGAATTGGGCTGCGTCTATGCAGAGCCGTCAACGGCGGAGCACCTGGTGAACCTCCGACGCTTGGCTCTGGAAAGAGGCTTTCCCGTGGATCCCGGTGTCGGGGTCAATGCCTGCGGCATGACCGCCAACAGCGCGGTATTCACGGTTGATCCAAAAGGTAAGATCTTCAAGTGTCCTGCCTTGGTAGGGCATACTGAGTTCGAGGCCGGTACGATCTTTGCCGGCGAAACTGGAAGCGAGGCAGCCGAAGAACTCTGGGA
>JAGLQP010000706.1 GCA_023136785.1 Spirochaetales bacterium | reverse complement strand
ATCACCCGGGCCAGGGTGGTCTTGCCGGTTCCCGGAGGACCGCAGAAGATGAGGGAGGACAGCTGGTCCGCCTGGATCGCCCGCCGCAGCAGTCTGCCGTGACCGAGGATGTGCTCCTGACCGGCGAACTCATCGAGGCTGCGGGGCCGCATTCGGGCGGCCAGGGGCTGTTCCCCCTCGCCCCGAGGGTTCGCTTGATCGAAGAGTTCGTTGTTCTGCGGACGCTTTGACCTCACTTACAGCCCTTTCTCAAGAGTTTACATTCTACTACAACAATTCATTAATTTGCTATGATAACAGCAGCTCCATCGGAGCACAGTACGATCTGGAGAAATTATGGTGACTATTCCGTTTTCGTTTCAACATTCACCACTGAATCTGATTCGAGCCCGAACCTCGGTCCGCAGATTCACCGGAGAGATCTTGCCGGGAAAGGTCCGGGAAGAGCTGGATCGCTGCTGCAAGACCCTGACCGTCGGACCCTTGGGAAGCTCCTGCCGCTTCCGACTGGTCGAGAATGACACCCAAAGCAAAGATCGGGGCGACCGGGTAGGAGCCTACGGTATGATCTGGGGCGCCAGGACCTATCTGGCCGGAGCTGTGGAAGACAACAGACACGCTCTGGAGGACTTCGGCTACCTCTTCGAGCTCCTCGTGCTCAAGGCGACCGATCTCGATCTCGGGACCTGCTGGCTGGGAGGAATCTTTACCCGTGGCCGCTTTGCCAAAGCCATCGGACTAGGGGTGGAGGAAATCCTACCGGCTGTGAGCCCCGTGGGCGAACCCACAAAGAGACGAAGCATCCTTGATCAGGTAATCCGCTGGGGTGCAGGATCCAAGCAGCGCAAATCCTGGTCAGATCTATTCTTCGACAGCGAAACTGGAACCCCCCTTTCCGAGGAACGAGCGGGCGGATTCGCCACCGCCTTGGAGATGCTCCGTCTGTCCCCTTCCGCCTCGAACAGGCAGCCCTGGCGCTGTCTGCGGCAGGAGGGGTTCATTCACCTCTACCTGCAGCGCTCCCCCGGCTACCGATCGGTCACGCCGAAGGATCTTCAGCGCGTCGACATGGGCATCGCCATGTCTCACTTTGATCTGGCTCTGGCGGCCTCCGGTCTCGGCGGGGGCTGGACCGTTGTGGATCAGCC
>JAGLQP010000705.1 GCA_023136785.1 Spirochaetales bacterium | reverse complement strand
GTCCAGGCGGAGATCGACAACATCGCCATGTACGAGTCCTTCCTACAGGAGGATCTTCCGGAGGACGTAAGGGATCTGTTCGAGCGGCTGCAGCAGGCCTCGGAGAACCATCTGCGGGCGTTCCGCAACAACCTGAACCGGTACAATTAGGGAGGCATCTTCATGGCTAAAAAGAGCAAAGCCATAAGCGCGCGGAGGGCTGCGAATATCAGGCTGATCGTTCAGATCTTCTTCTTCGCGCTGATTGCTCTGATTGCCGTGAACCACACCCTGGAAGAGGCGGGGAAAGCGATTCCGATCCTTTCCTCCGCCTCTCTCCACGCTAGCACAATCATCATCATTTAAAACATTAGGAGGACAACAATGACGGATAAGAAAAAAAAGCTAAACAAGGCAAGAATCAACTACTATGTGGATATCATCATCGGGATCAGCTTTATCGTGGTTGCTCTTTCGGGAATGATCCTGTTTTTCGCAGGCTCCGGAGGCTACCAGGGAGGGCGAAATCCCCGCTACGCTCAGGAGGTTCTGGGCGTAAGCCGCCTGCTGTGGAAAGACCTCCACAACTGGGGCGGGATCGTGATGCTCGGCGGCGTATTCCTGCATCTGGTTCTACACTGGAAGTGGATGGTCTGCATGACCCGCAATCTGTTCAAGGGACGAGTGGAACGCAGAGCCAAGCAAGCTAAGCCAGCTGAGCTGGAAAGCTGTCCCCTGGAGGGCTGATTCGACGAAGCTCCTTTGACAATCCTGCGTCGAATCCGTACTTTTCAATGCAGAGGAAACTGAGAATGAGCAGTGAAAACAGCGGTATCTCCAGGATCGTCAGAGGAATATCGGTGATCGACGGTGCGGGTGTCCGCCTGCACAGGATCATCGGCTCGCCCCGGCTCAACCAGGTGGACCCCTTCGTGCTTCTCGATGAGTTTAAGAGCGACAATCCGAAGGACTACATCGCCGGTTTCCCTGATCACCCCCATCGGGGTATCGAGACGATCACCTACATGATCGCCGGAAAGTTCAGCCACAAGGATTCACGAGGCGGGGGCGGGCTGCTGGCACCCGGGTGCGTACAGTGGATGACCGCGGGCAAGGGGATCATTCACAGTGAAATGCCGGAGATGGAGCACGGCCAGCTGTGGGGATACCA
>JAGLQP010000704.1 GCA_023136785.1 Spirochaetales bacterium | reverse complement strand
GAGCCGTTCCCCCCTGGCCGCTCCATGTTAAAACACAGCAAGATTCGGATTGCTTTCTCCCTTCAGAATCTCTTACCATAGTTTTACAGAACGAGGAGAGTATAAACAATGGAAAGTGATTACGAGCGAATCGAAAAAGCGATCCTGTTTCTGCAGGATCATGTTTACGATCAACCCGGCCTTGAAGAAGTCGCGGAATACCTCCATCTGAGTCCCTACCACTTCCAGAGACTGTTCAAACGCTGGGCTGGAATCACTCCGAAACGTTTCCTGCAGTTTCTCACCCTCGATTACGCCAAGCAGCTGCTGGGGGAAAACAGAAATAATTTGGAAACCGCCTATCGCACCGGTCTGTCCAGTCCGAGCCGCCTCCACGATCTTTTTGTTGCTTTCGACGCTGTGACACCCGGAGAGTACAAAGCCCTCGGCTCGGGGTTGGAGATCCTCTACGGAGTGCACAGCAGCCCCTTCGGCAGCTGCCTGGTAGCTCTAACCGAGCGAGGGCTGTGCGCCCTATCCTTCGTCGACGCTGCGGGGCCTCAGGCTGCTCTCGATTCCCTGCACAGGCAGTGGCCAAAGGCTGTGCTCAAAGAGAGCCCCGGGAGAACCGAGTGGGTGATCCGGCGTGTATTCGAACCGCTGCAACAGGATGACCGTTCCCCCATACCCCTTCTGCTCAAGGGCACGAATTTCCAGATAAAGGTCTGGGAAGCACTGTTGAGCATCCCGATGGGGAGTCTGACCAGCTACCAGGAATTGGCCCGGGCGATCGGAAATCCCACAGCCAGCCGGGCTGTGGGAAGTGCCGTCGGGACAAATCCGATCGCCTACCTCATTCCTTGCCACCGGGTCATCCGCAGCAGCGGTGCTTTCGGAAACTACCGCTACGGTACGGTGCGCAAGAAAGCGATCCTCCTCTGGGAACAGGCGCAGCTCCAGCAGGCCCACTGATCCGTTCCCCATATTTGACCAGCCTTCAAATAGCTGCTACCCTGGACGAGCGAAATTTCAGAACACGCCGATAGGTGGAATCGTCGATCGATCCCACCTCCCAGGGAGGTATACCGTGTACTCAAAGAGAAAAAGCAGGGCCGTGAATCGGATCATGGCGGTGTTATGCGTTGTGCTAGCCGCAGCGGCTCTGAGCGGGTG
>JAGLQP010000703.1 GCA_023136785.1 Spirochaetales bacterium | reverse complement strand
CGGGACCGACGGTCGTCTCCCACCAACCGGGATCGTCGTTCTCCTCGTGCCGGGCTACGTGGGAATCACCGCTCAGGGCGTGGCAGACCAGAACGGCGTTGTCCGCCTGTGGATTGATCTGCCCGTAGGTCTCGTAGCAGACGGTTACCTCCTCCAAGCGACCTCCTAGCTGCAACTCGAAACTCTCGGAAAAGGTCACAACCTGGGCATGGGGAAGCGGCCTGGCGGCCCGATCGCTGTCGCTGGAAGAGAGAAAATCGGCGCTCATTCAATCTCCAAAAACGAATTGTGATCGAGGGCAGGATGGGGTACCGCTCTGATTGCCATCTCATTGGCATAGCTGATAATGACCAAAAAAGTCAAGATAGCGACCGCCGATTTTAGCCGCTGATTTTCCCCGGGGTCTATCAATTCTCTACAGAATAATCTTTGTTGCCCGACGCGGTCCGACGGTGCCGACCCCGATCCCCACAACACCGATCGTGTTCACTGCTTCTTCTCCTGCCGCTCCTGGGCTGCCCTGATCAGATCGGCGAAGGTCGCGGTCTCCTTGGATTTATCGCTGAACTGCTGGATCAGCCTTCGGTTCATGACTTTCTGCTTCTTCGACGGCCGGCGGGAAAGAGAATCCCCCTGGCTTTCGCTTTGCTCGTACCCGCAGGACAGGGACTGGCAGACGAGCATCTTTCGACCCTTCTTGTCGAGAACCGACATCATCATCTTGCCGCATACCGGACAGGGGCTGTTGCTCAGGTTGCGGGGTTTGAAAGAAGCGGTGCTGGTTTTCACCATCTCCACCAGCTCAGTGGCATTCCTGCGTATATCCCGATTGAAATCTGCAGGTTTCTCTTTGCCTTCTGTTATGCGGGAAAGGCGCCGCTCCCAGCGGGCTGTCAGCTCCGGCGAGCGCAGATCGCCGGGAACCAGCTCCAGCAGCTCCATCCCCCGTGGTGTGGGGAAAAGCGTTCTGCCCCGCCGCTCGATGTAGTAGTGGGACAGCAGTTTTTCGATGATCTCGGCCCGGGTTGCCGGAGTTCCGATGCCGCCCTGGGCGATCGAAGCGCGCAGCTCTTTGTCCTCGATAAATCTGCCCGCGTGCTCCATGGCATCGAGCAGGGTGGCCTCGGTATAGCGCGGCGGGGGCTTGGTGAA
>JAGLQP010000702.1 GCA_023136785.1 Spirochaetales bacterium | reverse complement strand
CCGTGCGGCTAATACACGAGGTTGGTGACAGCCGCCTGAGGGTTCTCTGCGACCTCTATCATCTTGGGGTGATGGGGGCCGACCTTAACGATATCATAGAACGGTTCTCAGCAGACATCGGGTACATCCACATCGCCGATATCCCGGGTCGTCATGAACCGGGTACAGGCACCGTAGACTGGAAGTCGATCCTCTCCCTGCTCGCTGCCACGCAGTACGACGGTTTCGTTGGTTTCGAGTACAGCCCGCTGCAGGATTCCAAGGAATCGCTGCGGCGAATCCGAGATCTCTGGGACGAGCTGTTTCAGTGATTTGCGATCGGGACTTTTCATGAAGAGCTACGATATAACCTTTATCGGGAATTACACGAAAGATACGATCTCCGATTCCCATGGCGTCCGCGTCGTGGACGGTGGTGCATTCAACTACGGTGCGAATGTTGCCGTTCGTCTCGGCCTTAAAGCCTGCGCTATTACCCGTCTTTCCAAACAGGACACCCACGTGGTAGAGCGGCTTCAAGCACTCGGGGTCGACGTGTTCCCCCAGTACGCCGCCGAGTCGACTCAGCTTCGACTCGTGTATCCTGGTGAGAATCCCGACGAGCGTCAGATATTCGTGGATTCCTCCGCAGGCTCGTTCCGTGTAGAACAGGTGGCGAATCTGAACACGAGAACAGCGGTCATCGGCGCCTCCTTTCGGGGAGAAGTCGGATTGGATGTGTTGCATACCCTAAAGGGGCGAAATGCTCAGATCGCATTGGATGTCCAGGGATTCCTGAGATCTGTACGTGGTGGAATGCTTGTCACCGAACCGTGGCCGGAGAAAGAGCAGATCCTATCTCTGGTGCAGTTCTTAAAGGCCGACATTGCGGAGGCGGAAATCCTGACCGGAAGCAGGGATCTGCGGAGGGCCGCGGAGATGCTCTTCAACTCAGGATCCAAAGAGATCGTCCTGACCCACAGGCACGGTGTTCTGGTCTACGACGGTCGTCGATTCTATGAGGCTGCCTTCTACCCGAGCCAGCTGCTCGGGCGGAGCGGCCGCGGGGACACCTGTATCGCCGCCTACTGCTGTCGCCGGCTCGACTCGGATCCGGCCGAAGCCGTGATCTGGGCCGCCGCGGTGACCAGCCTGAAGATGGAATCGAATGGTCC
>JAGLQP010000701.1 GCA_023136785.1 Spirochaetales bacterium | reverse complement strand
GATCGATCCGCAGCTTCCACGAGCCTGCCGTTGATGAACTCGACCTCGGTCTTGCGGCCCCGTCGAATCGAATCGAGCATGGATGACTCGGTGTCTCGACTTTTATAACCGATGATTCGCATGAATTGATGCTTCAGGAATCGGGAATATCCTTGATCCGACAGGAAGCGTTCGATATTCATACCTCCACCTAGGGATTCGAGGGTAATCCCCTCGGCTCGGGAGACTTCGAAGAGCTCCCGGCCGATGGTAAGCATAATATCACGGATCTCCCTGCTTGCAGCCAGCTTTCCGAAAGGCAGACCGGTTATCGCGCCCATTGCAGTGAAGGTCGAGGTGACGGCCAGTTTTGACCAGAGGACTCCCCTGATATTTGGCGACACCGTAACCGGAAAAATCCGGGATAGGAGGGTTTCCCCACGCCCCACCGCCGGAGTGTTCGCCTGTTCATCCAGCCCGCCGATGATGAACGGTCCCGAAGCGGTTATCCGGTAGACACCAGGGGCGTCCATCGAGGCTCCCCAAAGCACACATCCCGGAACCAAGAACCTGTCGCCGATCACTTCGGCCAGATCGAGGGCTACCAAGCCGTTCTGGGTCGTAATCACCAGCCCTTCTTCAGCCAGGTTGGAATCCAGCTTTTCTACCGCTTCTACCAGGCCGTTACTCTTCGTGGCCAGTATCAGTGCATCGAATGAGTCGCCATCGGCTTCCTCCACCAGCCGCACCGAGCAGACCCGTGTCTTCTTGCCCTCCCGAAGAGTTAGACCTTTCGTGTTTACGACTTCAGAAATTCGGGGATCACGCTCGATCACCGTAACCTTGTGGTCCTGCTGTACGGCAAGGCGGGCGGCCATTACACCCCCCAGACTCCCGCAACCAAGAATCGCGACATTCATACCATTGAATACGGTGGATTCCCATCGGTTGTCAAGTTCCGGGGGCGAAGAAAGCCGCTGCCGCTTTCAGGTGCTTTGGCCCTGCGGCATAGGCCCTGCGGCTCAGGCCCTGCGATCTCAAACGGCAATCAGTAGCGATAGTGTTCGGGCTTGAAGGGGCCTTCCTTGGGTATTCCCAGATATTCAGCCTGGCTGGGTCGTAGAGTAGTAAGCGTCACGCCCAGATGCTGCAGATGCAGTCGAGCTACCTCTTCGTCGAGC
>JAGLQP010000700.1 GCA_023136785.1 Spirochaetales bacterium | reverse complement strand
GTCAGGAATTCGTCCCTGTAGCCGATGAGGGCTCTGGAGGGAAGGCTGAACTCGAGCCTCACCCGGCCGCTCTCATGGTTCACGTAGGCCAGCATCCTTCCCTTTCTCCTCGAGAGCTTTTCGGTCACAATCCCGGTGAAGCTCTCCTCGCATTCTACCGAGAGATGTTCCACCGGCTCGAGCTTTTTTCCGTTCTCATAGCGGTAGATGATCTCCGGACGGCCCACACAGATCTCGAAGCCTTCCCTTCGCATCGTCTCTATGAGGATAACCATCTGAAACTCGCCCCTTCCCTTGACTAGGAAACCCTCCCCGTCCTCCGTCTGCTCCACCTTTACAGAGACATTCTTTAGGGATTCCTTTTTGAGGCGCTCCCAGATCTTGCTGGATTGGACATACCTGCCCTCTTTTCCGGAAAACGGAGAGGTATTGGTGGTAAACTTCATGGACACCGTGGGCTCGTCCACGCTGATGCGCTTGAGGGCTTTGGGAGATTCCCTTGTACAGATCGTATCGCCTATATGAACCTCATCGATACCGGAAAGAACGACAATATCACCGGGTTCAGCCCTATCCGTCTCTTTGAGGGCGGGCCCGTCATAGGCCTGCAGCTTGGAGATGCTCAGGGGCCTGTGGTTTCCATCCTCTCCGATGCAGATCAGGTTCTCCTTTGAACGCGCGCTCCCGTTGATGACCTTTCCGATAGCCAGACGGCCCAGGTAATCGGAGTAAGACAGATCCGCCACGAGCATCTGAAAAGGATCGGCCTTGCTGTAGGCAGGGGCGGGGATCTCCCTCAGGATGGTATCAAAGAGGACGTGCAGGTTCTCCCCCTCCTCATCGAGGGCAGTCTTGGCCACGCCGGCCCTGCCATCTGCATAGAGTATGGGGAAATCCAGCTGTTCCTCCAGGGCATCGAGGTCCAGGAACAGGTCGTAGATCTCGTTCAACACCTGCTCCGGCCGGGCGTCCTGCCGGTCGATCTTGTTGATCACAACGATGATCTTCAGGCCGGCTCTGAGGGCCTTGTTCAGGACGAATCTCGTCTGCGGGAGGGGGCCTTCCGAAGCGTCCACGAGGAGAATGGCTCCGTCAACCATGGACAGTGCCCGTTCCACCTCACCGCCGAAATCGGCATGGCCCGGAGTATCCAGGATGTTGAT